>JANXXW010000304.1 GCA_025350425.1 Rhodospirillales bacterium | reverse complement strand
CGTTCATCGTCGTGTACATGTCGGCGATCTTGCCTTGCATCAGCTGGAACTCGCCGATGGCTTGGCCGAACTGCTTGCGTTCATGAATATACGGCAGCACCACATCCATGCACGCTTGCATGATGCCGAGCGGCCCGGCGGCCAGCACGGCGCGTTCGTAATCCAGCCCGCTCATCAGCACGCCCACGCCGCCATCGAGCGTGCCCAGCACGTTGTCCGCCGGCACCTCGCAATCCTCGAATACCAGTTCTCCGGTGTTCGAGCCGCGCATTCCGAGTTTATCGAGCTTTTGCGCACATGAAAATCCTGCCATCCCCTTCTCGATCAGGAATGCCGTAATGCCGCGTGCCCCAGCCTCCGGCGTGGTCTTGGCATACACCACGAGCACGTCGGCATCGGGGCCATTGGTGATCCAGAATTTTGTACCGTTCAGCACATACCTGTCGCCTCGCTTTTCGGCGCGCATCCGCATCGATACCACATCGGATCCGGCCTCGGGCTCACTCATGGCGAGAGCCCCAACATGCTCGCCCGAGATCAGCTTCGGCAGATAGGTCCGCCGCTGCGCTGCGTTGCCGTTGCGCCTGATCTGGTTGACGCAAAGATTGGAGTGGGCACCGTAGGAAAGCCCAACCGAGGCTGACCCTCGGCTGATTTCTTCCATCGTCACGCAATGTGCGAGATAGCCCATTCCCGCCCCGCCCTGGTCCTCGTCCACGGTCAGGCCGAGCACACCGAGGTCGCCCATCTTGCGCCAGAGGTCGGCAGGAAACTCGTTGCTGCGATCAATATCGGCGGCGCGGGGCGCTATCTCCGCATCGGTAAAGCGCCGCACGGTGTCGCGTAGTGCATCGATTTCCTCGCCAAGGTCGAAATCAAGGCCGTAATCGGTGTTGGCAATGCTCATGAGAAGTCCTCCTCGCGATACTCGTCCGCCGACCGTTCGGTTCGCGCCTCTTCGGCCCGCCGCAGTTCGACGCGGCGTATCTTTCCGCTGATGGTTTTTGGCAACTCCGCGAACTCCAGCCGCCGCACCCGCTTGTACGGCGCAAGCCGTGCCCGGAGATGCGCAAAGATCGACGCTGCGATTTCGGCCGATGGCTCGATCCCGTCAATCAGCGTCACGTAGGCCTTGGGGATCGCCGCGCGAACCGCGTCGGGCGCAGGCACCACGGCCGCCTCCGCGACTGCGGGGTGTTCGATCAGCACGCTCTCCAACTCGAACGGGCTGATGCGATAGTCGGATGCCTTGAAGATGTCGTCGGCCCGTCCGACGTACGTGAGGTAGCCGTCCTCGTCGCGGGAGGCGACATCACCGGTGAAATAGACCTCGCCGCCGATCGGCTCGATCGCGCCTTCGTCGGTCTGATATCCCAACATCACCGGAAGCGGACGTGGATGCATAGCGATGCACACGGCGCCCTCATCGGCATCGGCGTCGTCCGAATCCAGTAGCCGGATGCGGTATCCCGGCAGCGGGCGGCCCATCGATCCCGCCTTCACCATCTGCCCCGGCGGGTTACCGATCTGCGCCGTCGTCTCGGTTTGCCCGTAGCCGTCCCGGATCGTCATACCCCACGCCGCGCGCACCTGTTCGATCACCTCGGGGTTGAGCGGCTCACCCGCCCCACACACCTCACGCAGCGACGTTTTCCACGCGCGCAGATCCTGCTGGATCAGCATCCGCCACACCGTCGGCGGCGCACAGAGGGTCGTGACCCCGCCGGCGACGATCGCATCCAGCATGTCACGCGTGTCGAAGCGCGGCTGGTTGTGGATGAACACGCCCGCGCCCGCGTTCCACGGCGCGAACAGGCAGCTCCATGCGTGCTTGGCCCAACCCGGCGAGGACACGTTCAGGTGCATGTCGCGTGGCCGGACCCCGAGCCAGTACATCGTGGACAGGTGCCCGATCGGGTAGGATGCATGGCTGTGCAGCACCAACTTCGGCTTCGCGGTGGTGCCGGAAGTGAAATACAGCAGCAACGGGTCCGTGACGTGCGTGACCTTGTCCGGCACGAAAGTCGCGTCGGCTGACATGAGGGTCGCATAATCCGTGCAACCCGGCACCGTCCCGCCCACGGTGATACGCGGCACGTTCACGCCACCCAGCTTATGCGCGTCGTCAGCCGCACAAATCACGAACCGCACCCGCGCCCGCGTCACGCGCTCAGCTAAATCGTCTGCGGTGAGCAGCGTGGTGGCCGGCACGACGACTGCGCCAAGCTTCATCGCCGCCAGCATCGTCTCCCAGAGCGGCGCCACATTGCCGAGCATGAGCAGCACGCGATCACCGCGCGCCATGCCCATGCCACGCAGCCCGTTGGCAAGGCGGTTGGAACGCGCCGACAACTCGGCGAATGTCAGCTCTGCGGCTCCGGTGCCCGTGATACGCAGAGCTGGGGTATGCGCGAGTTCGCCAATCGCGAGCACGCCATCGAACCAGTCGAGCGCCCAATTGAAATATTCCTGGTCCGGCCACGTGAACCCGCCATACGCGGCGGCGTAATCATCGCGGTGCGCGAGCAGGAAGTCGCGAGCCTCCACGAAATCCATCAGCCGATCCCGCCACGCCCACGGTCCGCGAGCCAACGGAACACGTAGGAGAAGTCCTTACCTTCGAGTCCCGCTTCTGCCATCGCCTCATACAAACGCATTGCGTGCGCGCCGAGCGGTGTCGCCGCGTTCACCGCGTCGGCGGCCTGTTGCGCCAACGTGAGATCCTTCAGCATCAGCGCCGTCGCGAAGCCGGGCGCGTAATCGCGATTGGCGGGCGATCCCGGCACCGGCCCAGGCACCGGACAATACGTCGTCAACGACCAGCACTGTCCCGAGGACGCAGCGCTGATCCTGAACAGTTTCTCGAAATCCAGTTCCAACCGCTCCGCCAGCACGAACGCCTCGGCGACGCCGATCATGCTGATGCCCAGCAGCATGTTGTTGCAGATCTTCGCTGCCTGTCCGGCACCCGCCTCGCCGGCATGGACGATGTTCTTGCCCATCGCGGCAAAGAAAGGCGAGGCACGGCGGAAGCCGTCCTCGCTGCCCCCCACCATGAAGGTCAGCGTTCCGGCCGTGGCGCCACCGACCCCGCCCGACACCGGAGCGTCGAGCATATCGGCCGCCTCGCCGGCCACCGCGCGCGCGGTTTCCACGTCGATGGTCGAGCAATCCACGAACAGCGGTGCGGCGTCCTTACATGCAGCAAGCAGCCCGCCATCGCCGAGATACACCTCGCGCACGTGCTTGCCGGCGGGCAGCATGGTGAATACGATCTCCGCGCCCACAATGGTTTTAGCCGCCGTCGAGGCGACGTTGCCACCGACCGCCTTGTGCGCGTCCATCCCCGCCTGTACCACGTCGAAGCCCGTGACGTGATATCCGGCACGGACCAGGTTCGCCGCCATCGGCCCCCCCATGTTGCCGAGGCCGATGAAACCCACGCGGCTCATACCGCCTCCAACAGTTTACGGGCGATAATGACGCGCATGATTTCGTTCGTCCCTTCGAGGATTCTATGAACACGCAAGTCGCGCTGGTAGCGTTCGATCTGGTAGTCCTTGATGTATCCGTAGCCGCCGTGCAGCTGGAGCGCCTCGTCGCAGATGCGGAAGCACACGTCAGTCGCGAACCGCTTGGCCATCGCGCATCGCATTGTAGCGTCATGCTCGCCGCCATCCAGCGCGGACGCCGCGCGATGCACCATCAGCCGTGCAGCTTCGAGGTCGGTTGCCATATCAGCAAGTTTGAACTGCAACGCCTGGAAGTCCGCCAGCTTGCGCCCGAACGCCCGACGTTCCTGCACGTATTTGCGCGACGCATCCAGGCACGCCTGCGCCCCGCCCAGGGAGCACGCGGCGATGTTGATCCGCCCGCCGTCGAGACCCATCATCGCAAAGCGGAACCCCTCGCCCTCGGCGCCGATGCGGTTCGCCACGGGGATGTCGCAATCGGTGAAATCCACCGCAGTAGTCGGCTGACTGTTCCAGCCCATCTTGCGTTCCGGCTTGCCGAAAGATAGCCCCGCCGTGCCCTTTTCCACCACCACGCACGAAATCCCGCGCGCCGTCTCGTCGCCTGTGCGGACCATGGTCGCGTACAGGTCGGCCGTGCCACCACCGGAGATAAAGGCTTTGGACCCGTTCAGCCGGTAATGCGCGTTACCCAGCGGCTGTGCCCGCGTCTTCAGCGCCGCCGCGTCGCTGCCGGAGCCAGGCTCGGTGAGGCAGTAGCTGACGAAGCTCTTGGCGGTGAGAATATCGGGCAGAAACCGCTCCCGCTGTTCGTCGTTGCCGAAACGCGCGATCATGCCGGCGACCATATTGTGGATCGTAAGGAACGCCGCAGTGGAGGGATCAGCGGTCGCCAACTCCTCGAATATGAGGGCGGCATCCAGCCGCGTCAGCCCAGTGCCGCCATGCTCCTCGGCCACGTAGATACCAGCGAACCCCAGCGCCGCCGCCTCGCGCAGTTCTTCGGCCGGAAAATGCCGTTCCTCGTCCCACCGCCCGGCATTGGGCAGCAACCTTTCCCGCGCGAAATCGCGCGCCGTCCGCTGGAACGCTAGCTGGTCCTCGCTCAGAGAAAAATCCACGATGCTTTCACTTTCCTGTTCCAGAGCCTCTTCACGGTCTTGGCGGAACACCCCTATCCTTGCCCAAACCTCGGCCTCGTCAAGCCAACCCCCAACCATCGAGGCATCATGCTCGCAGCTATACGTGGAACCGAGATCTACTTCGACATCGAGGGCTCGGGTCTGGTCCCCGACGGTGTCGTCATGCGGGAGAAGCCACCCGCCTTCCTGATCCACGGTGGCCCCGGAGGCGATCATACCGGCTTCAAGCCCAGTTTCTCCCCGCTCGCCGAGCAGATGCAGCTGGTCTATTTCGATCATCGCGGGCAGGGCCGCTCCGCTATGGGCAACCCCGAAACCTACAACCTCGATGAGAACGTGGAGGACATGGAGGCGTTGCGCCGCCATCTCGGATTTGGCCCGATCGTCAGTATCGGCACCAGCTATGGCGGCATGGTCGCCATGGCGCATGCCAGCCGCTACCCGGAGGCCGTCTCTTACCTGATCCTGATCGTCACCGCCGCCCATGGCGGCTTCATCGCCCGCGCCGAACAGCTCGTGCGTGAGCGTGGGACGCCGGAGCAACGGGAAGCGTGTGCCAGCTTATGGAGCGGTGGCTTCACCAGCCCACAGCAACTGGCCCATTACTATGAGATCATGGGGCCGCTTTACGCCCATAATTACGACCCGAAAGCCGCCGAGATCGCCCGCCAGCGCGGGAGCAACTCACCGGAACCGCTGAACCGCGCATTCGGCCCCGAAGGGTTCCTCCGCCGCTTCGACCTTCGCCCCGCACTCGGGCGCATCACCGCCCCCACGCTGATCTTGGCGGGCCGCCACGACTGGATTTGCCCACCCGAGTTCTCCGAGGAGATCCATCGCTTGATCCCCGGTTCCACGTTCCGCGTCTTCGCGCAAAGCGGCCATTCCATCCGTGGCGACGAGCCGGACGCGATGCGCGCCGCCATCGTGGGGTTTGTGGCCCCGCGCTAGGTTGCAAGCCTCGCCACCCACGTCTACCGTTCACGCAATCATCGAATGATGGCGCTACCAAGGGGAACGTGCATGAAGGTTGGCGAGGCAATTGCCGCGATCATGAAGGCCGAGGGGATCGAAATCCTCACCGGCTATCCCGTGAACCACCTGATCGAATACGCGGCCGCAATCGACATACGCCCGGTGATGGTGCGTCAGGAGCGCATTGGGCTGCACATGGCGGATGCCATATCTCGCCTGTCCTCCGGCCGTACCATCGGCGCCTTCTGTATGCAGCATGGGCCGGGGTCGGAGAACGCCTACGGCGGCGTGGCGCAGTGCTACGGCGAGAGCGTTCCAGTGTTGGTGCTGCCGATGGGCTACCCACGCCGACTCGCGCATATTGATCCGAACTTCAACTCCGTGACCGCCATGCGCGGCATCACCAAATCGGCCGAGCCGATCACGTTGGCTGCCGAAGTGCCGAACATCATGCGCCGGGCATTCAGCCGTCTACGGAACGGTCGCGGTGGGCCGGTTCTGGTCGAAATTCCCGCCGACATGTGGACCGAGGAAGTCGGCGAGTTCGACTATCAGCCGGTGCTCAGCACCCGCTACGGCCCGGACCCCGCCGATGTCGCGCGTGCGGCCAAACTGCTGGCGAGCGCTAAGCGCCCGGTGATCTATGCCGGCCAGGGCATCCACTACGCTCGTGCCTGGCCACAGTTGAAGCGACTGGCCGAGTTGCTGGCCGCACCAGTGGTCACCAGCCTCGGTGGCAAAAGCGCCTTTCCCGAAACCCATGAATTGTCGTTGGGCGCCGCCGGCGTGGCGATGTGCGCCACCGTGCCGCATTTCCTAAATAATGCCGATGTGATCTTCGGCGTTGGGTGCAGCTTCACCGAGAGTTCGTTCGCCGTGGCGATCCCCAAGAACAAGAGGATCATTCACGCGACGCTCGATCCTGATCACCTGAACAAGGATGTGCGCGCCGAGATCGGCCTGGTGGGCGATGCCGGACTGACACTCGACGCCATGCTGGCGGCGATGGAGTCGCTGATCGGGACGCCACGCGATGCGGCACCGGTCGCCGCCGAGGTGAAGGGCATTCGCGATCCGTGGCTGGCCTCGTGGATGCCCAAATTGACCAGCAACGACGCGCCATTGTCTCCCTACCGCGTGATCTGGGACCTACTGCATACCGTGGATGTCGCGAACACCATCATCACCCACGACGCCGGCAGCCCGCGCGACCAGCTTTCGCCGTTCTGGAACAGCACGGAGCCGCTGACGTATCTTGGATGGGGCAAGACCACGCAACTCGGCTACGGACTTGGCCTTGCGCTGGGAGCAAAGTTGGCCCACCCGGACAAGCTCTGCATCAATGTCTGGGGCGATGCCGCGATCGGTTTCACCGGCATGGATTTCGAGACGGCGGTGCGCGAGCGCATTCCGATCATGTCAATCCTGTTGAACAATTTCAGCATGGCGATCGAGCTGAAGGTGATGCCGATCTCGACCGAGAAATACCGCTCGACCGACATCTCCGGTGACTATGCCGCGATGGCGCGCGCCTTTGGCGGGTATGGCGAACGTGTGTTCGATCCCGCCGAGATCATCCCGGCCATCAAGCGCGGCATCGAGCAGACGCGCAACGGGGTGCCGGTTTTGCTGGAATTCATCACCTGCAAGGAAACGCAAATCTCGCGCATCTAGCTCCTGACGATAAAAACAAGAAACCGGAGGAACCATGGTCAACATCATCACTCGTCGCGGCGCGCTCGGCGTCGGCGGTGGCGCGCTTGCCGCGTCGGCGATGCCGTTCAAGGCATCCGCCATCACCGTTGGCAACGTTGAACCGCCAAAGCTGCCGATCGAGAAGGGCGCCACGTTGCGGGTGCTGCGTCCAACCAAGTTCGTCGATCCCGACGAGGTCATCTTCCGTGCCAACATCAAGAAGTTCTCCGACACTACCGGCGTGCCGGTCCGCGTGGATTTCGTCGGATGGGAAGATCTGCGCCCCCAAACCGCGGTTTCGGCGAACACCGGGGCCGGGCCCGACATCGTCATCGGCTGGCCCGACGACCCGCATCTCTACGCCGATAAGCTGATCGAGGTCAGCGATATCGCGGAGTATCTGGGCGCGAAGTATGGCGGCTGGTATTTCCTCGCTGAGAAATACGGTAAAAAGGACAACACCAACAACTGGATCGCCATCCCCATGGGTGGCTCTGGCGGGCCGGTCGTGTATCGCAAATCCTGGGTCAAGGCGGCCGGCTTCGATACAATCCCCAACGACATGGGTGAGTTCATGAAGCTCTGCAAGAATCTCAAGCAGGCCAATCACCCCGTCGGTTTCGCTCTCGGCAATGCAGTGGGAGACGCGAACGGCTACGTGAGCTGGCTGCTATGGGCGTTCAAAGGCTACCTCGTCGACCAGGAGGGCAAGGTCGCCATCAACCGGCGTGAGACGATCGATGCGCTGAACTTCGCCAAGGAAATGTATCCGACCATGATCGAGGGCACCCTGTCATGGCAGGACCCGAGCAACAACAAGGCCTACATCTCGGAGCAGATCGGGCTGACCGCGAACGGCGTCTCGATCTACTTCGCGCTGAAGAATGATCCCAAGACCGCCGCCATTGCCGACGATACGGACCATGCGCGACTGCCGTTCGGGCCGGTCGGCAGACCTCCCGAGTCCGGGCTGATCCTGAATGCGATGGTCTTCAAGCATACGAAATACCCGAATGCCGCTAAGCAGTTCCTGAGCTTCATGATGGAACAGGACCAGTACGAGAAATGGCTGACGGGCTGCCTCGGCTACTGGGCGCAGCCGTTGAAGGCGTATGCCGAGCTGGACGTTTGGAAAAGCGATCCCAAGCTGCTGGCCTATCGTGACACCTGCGCCAACCAGTTCTGGAACGGCTACCAGGGTCCGATCACAGCGGCGTCCGGCGCGGTCACCGCAGATTACGTGCTGGTCAACATGTTCGCCGCGGTGGCTTCCGGCCAAAGCTCAGCCCAGGACGCGGTGGTGGAGGCCGAACGGCGGGCCAAGCGCTACTACAAGACCTGACCAGCGCGGCGCCGGGCCTCAAATCCCAGCGCCGAACGCCGCGGCCATGACGGCGAGCTTGTCGCTAAGGCCGCGTGGACCAGGCAATGCGAAGGGTCGGCGAAGGTCTCGTCGGGCCAGTACACCCGGAAGTGCCGCTGCGATTTGCGCGCGTGGCGGGCGCTTTTGCGCGCCATCGAGCCAGCCGATGCCCTCGGCCGCAAGCTGTGTCACTACCGGCCGCAGCGCATCGGAATGAGGTTCGGCGATCACGTCATGGATGCAGATCCCCTGCGCTTTCAGCAGGTCCTCCGGCAACTGGCAGCGCCCCTGGCTCGCCAGCGCCACCACGCTGCGGAGCTGGCCGGCCATGCCATATGCCCGGCCGGACGCACGCACCTGCTCAGGCTCCTCGGCCCCAAGCAACCGGGCGGCAGCCACCGCCAGCGTGCCGGCCGTGCCGTCGAGGTAGCGCAGGAACGTCGCGCGATCCGGCATCGACGGCTCCGCCTCCAGATCGCGCGCATTGAGCATGGCCAGCAAGTCGCCGCGATCGAGTTGCCTCAAATCGAGCGCATCGGATAGCGGCGTCGCCAGTTCATGCCGTTTGCGCTCGCCCTCGATCACCTCGCGCCACCATTGCAGCCGGATCAGTGCCAGCATCGGCTCGCTCACCACCTCGCGGGCACGCGCCAGCTCGTGGTTGAACGCATACAGCAGTAGCAGCGTGTCCCGTTTGGGCGGCGGCGCGAACAGCGCGGTGAGAAAACGGTCAGGGTCGTGGCGGCGCACCGTCTCGGCCCACGGGGACAGGAGGGCGGAGGGTGCTGGCGGAGAATTCATGCGACTGAGGTGGCCTGTGCGACTATCCTTGGCAAGCTCGACGAATCCAGATCCCCCCATTTGCAAGCGGGGGCGTATCGACGTCGAGGAAACCAACCAGGAGAAGCCATACATGGCCTTCGAAGTCCCCGCTCTTCCCTATTCTCACGGCGCGCTGGCGGCCCACGGCATGTGCCAGGAAACGCTGGAGCTGCACCACGACAAGCATCATCAGGCCTACGTGACGGCGCTCAACGGCTTCGTCGAGAAGAACGACGCCCTCAAGGGCAAGTCGCTGGACGAGATCGTCACGATGTCCCACGGCAAGCCCGATATGGCGCCGGTGTTCAACAATGCCGGTCAGCATTGGAACCACACCCTGTTCTGGCAGAACATGTCACCAACCGCAGGCGGCAAAGTCCCCCCTGCGCTGGAAAAGAAGCTGACCGAGGATTTCGGCAGCGTCGACAAGTTCAAGGAAGCCTTCAAGGCTGCCGCCATCGGCCAGTTCGGCTCCGGCTGGGCCTGGCTCGTGATCGGCACCGACGGCAAGCTCAAGGTCGCCAAGACCCCGAACGGCTCCAACCCGCTGGCTACCGGCGAGGGCAAGGCGCTGCTGGGTATCGACGTGTGGGAGCACAGCTACTACCTCGACTTCCGCAACCGTCGGCCGGACTACGTGCAGAACTGGCTCGATAAGATCGCCAACTACGAGTTCGCTGCGTCCAACATGGGCTAAGGCGACGCCCCGGGCCTTGTGCCCGGGGCATCCACTTTCCAGCCGCGAAAAATCCCGGCATCTTCTCTGTATGTCCCTTTCAAACGTCAGCATCGACGGCGCGCGCCTGCTCGCCGACCTCCACCGCCTCCGTCAGTTCGGCACCTACAAGACCGGCGTGCATCGCCCGACCTATTCCAAAGTCGATATGGCAGCCCGCAATTGGATTGCCGACCGCATGCGCGAGGCTGGCCTCAAACCTGAGATCGACGGCATCGGCAACGTCATCGGCCGTGGCGAGGGCGAGGGACCGCGAATGCTGCTCGGCAGCCATAGCGAGACGCAGAACCATGCCGGATGGCTCGATGGCGCGCTCGGTGTGATGTACGGCCTCGAGGTCGCCCGTGCGCTCGGGCGAGGTGTCGATGTCGTCTCATGGGCCGACGAGGAAGGCCATTACGCCGCCTTCCCCGGCAGCCGCTCGTTCATCGGCGAACTCGATGACGCCGAGATCGCCGTCGCCCGCAACCGGTATGACGACAAGCTCCTGAGCGACGCGCTCACCGATGCCGGCCTTGCGGGCAAGCAGCGGGCGCTGGTCGAACCGGGTCGCTATCGCGGCTACCTGGAAGCGCATATCGAGCAGGGCGACGATCTCGAACAGCACGGCCTGCGGATCGGGGTCGTCGCTTCCATCGTCGGTATCTGGCAGTTTCGTCTCAGCTTCGAAGGCGTGCAGAACCATGCCGGAACCACGCGCATGGCGATCCGTAGGGATGCGGGACTGGCACTGGCGAAGCTGGTTGTGGAGATCGATCGCCGCTTTCCTGCTGTCGCCGGCCCGCGTTCGGTCTGGACGGTCGGACGCATATCGCTCGCCCCCGGCGCCGCGAGCATCATTCCCGGCGGCGCCGAGATGCTGTTCCAGTTCCGTGACGCCGATCCGGGCATACTGGAGCGCATGGAGGCCGAGTTGCAGGCTATCGTGGCTGAGGCGAACGGCACCTGTGCCGTGGCCCTGGCTGCCATATCCCGTGGCGTGCCGAAACTGATGGACCCCGCGATCCAAGACGCATTGTCACGCGCCGCCGAGCGGTTCGCCCCCGGCCTGCACCAGCGGATGCCCAGCGGGGCCGGGCATGACGCGCAGTTGTTGGCCAAGGTAATGCCGGCCGGTATGCTGTTCGTGCCTAGCATCGGCGGCATCAGCCATCATTGGAGCGAGGACACATCCGAGGCCGACATCGTACTCGGCTGCCAGGTGATGGCCGCCGCCGTCGCCGACCTGCTCGCCGCCAATTGAAAGGCCCATCGATGCCACCCAAGCCCGTTCCTGCCTTTCAGATCGCGCTCGTGCCCGTCACCGTATTCCAGCAGAATTGTGCCTTGCTTTGGGAAACCGAGAGCAAGCGGGCCATCGTGGTCGATCCCGGCGGTGAGGCCGGCCGCATCCTGGCGACCATCGACCGCCTCGGCCTGAAGCCGGAACTCATCCTGCTGACGCACGGCCATCTCGACCACGCGGGCGGGGCCAAGCCGCTCAAGGGCGTGCTCGACCAGAAGGCCGCCGATGCCGGACTACCCCCGGTGCCGTTGCTCGGCCCCGACGAACGCGACCGCTTCCTGCTCGACAGCATCGAGGACGTCTCGGCAGCATACGGGCTTACGGGGATGGTGAATGTGCTGCCAGACCGCTTCCTGACCGAAGGCGAGACCATCGAGTTCGCCTCGATGCGGTTCGACGTGCTGCATTGCCCCGGCCACACGCCAGGGCATCTCGTGTTCGTGGAAAAGCAGCAGCGGTTCGCCATAGTGGGCGACGTGCTGTTCGCGGGATCAGTTGGTCGCACCGACTTCGAGTATGGCGACGGTCCGGCGCTCATCGAGCATATCCATAACAAGCTGCTGCCGCTCGGCGATGACATCAGTTTCATCTGTGGCCACGGCCCGGGATCGAGTTTCGGAGAGGAGCGTCGCAGTAATCCGTTTCTACACCGGTAGCCCGGCAATGCACCGTCGGCTCCCAGGCCTGAAGCTGATCCTGATCGCGACCCTTGCGTTGCCAGGCTGTGGCGCGCTGCTCACCGAGGGCAGTTCCGACGTGGCTGGTATTGCCGGGGCCGGCATCGCGGGCAGCATCAGCAAAAGCGCGGCTCTCGGCGCCGCCATCGGACTTGGCGTGCGTTCGATCGCCGATACCGGGCTGAAATACGTCGAGCGACGTGTGCACCGCGCCGAACAGGATCGCATCGCCTCGATCGCCGGAGTGACTGAGGTCGGCGGAGTGGCGCCATGGGCGATCGACCACGATATTCCGATCGAGGACAACCAGCATGGCAGCCTGTCCGTGGTCCGCACCGTCGGAGGCAGTGACTTCGCATGCAAGGAGATCGTGTTCTCCGTCGACACCGGCAAGCCGGAAGCGCCGAGCCGGGGCTTCTACACGGCCACGGTGTGCCAGGACGGCAAGATCTGGAAATGGGCAACGGCCGAGCCCGCCGTGGAACGGTGGGGCTCGTTGCAGTGAGCGTGTCGCGTCGCGGCGCCGTGTTGCTCGCGGGCGTCACCTTACTGGCCGGATGCAGCGCGATCGCCGATATCGCCGGCCTTGCAACCGGAGGGGTGGCGGGTAGCGCCACTGCTAACCCGGCGATCGGGTTCGTTGTCGGGGTGGCCACGGCAGCGGCGGCGGACGAGGCGGTGGCCTATTTCAGCCGCGCCCGCGCCCGCGCGGAACAGGACGCCATCGCCGCCGTCGCCGGTCCGCTGCCGGCTGGCGCGGCGGCACTCTGGAAAATCCGCCACGACATTCCGATCGGCAATGAGCATGGCGAGGTCCGCGTGGTGCGCGAAATCGTCTCCCCGCTCGCGATCTGTCGAGAGATCGCGTTCTCGGTGCTGGACGACCCTCCTGCCCCGCCCGCTTGGTTCACCACCACAATCTGCGCCAAGGACGCGACGGCGCGCGGGCCGGAATGGAAATGGGCGGCGGCGGAACCGGCGGTGGAGCGTTGGGGTTTCCTGCAGTAGCGGCCGGGATTTCTGCCGTTCTTCACTCCAGGCAGAACCCTCGATATCCCTCCGCGACGACTTCGGCGCATATCTCGTTATACCGCCCGAACCCGCCGACATACGGCAGGAACACACGCGGCTTGCCGGGAATGTTCGCGCCCATGTACCATGACGCCGCCTGGGGAAACAGCGTACGGTCGGCTACGGCGTTGACTTCGGCCACCCAGTCTGTCTCCGCGCGTGCGTCGGCCGAGATGCGCGCGAGCCCGCGCTCCCGTAGGTAGGCGAGGCAATTTGCGATCCAGTCCACGTGCTGCTCGATCGACACGATCACGTTGGTCAGCACCGACGGGCTGCCAGGACCGGTGATCATGAACAGGTTGGGGAAACCCGCCGTCATGATGCCGAGATAGGTTTGCGGCCCATCGGTCCATTTGTCCTTCAGCGCCAACCCGTTATCGCCACGGATGTCGATCCGGCCAAGCGCGCCGGTGACGGCATCGTAGCCGGTCGCGAACACAATGCTGTCGAGCTTGTATTCGGCATCCGTGGTACGAATGCCGGTCGGCGTAATCGCCTCGATCGGGTTGGCACGCACGTCCACCAAGGCCACGTTCGAGCAGTTGAACGTTTCGAAATAATCCGTGTCGACGCAGATGCGCTTGGTGCCGATCGGATGGTTCGTCGGCGAAAGCATCGCCGCAACCGCCGGGTCCTGCACGATCTCGCGGATGCGTTCGCGCACGAACTCGGCCGCATGGTCGTTCGACGCTTTGTTGATGAAGAGATCGTTGAACGCGTGTGTGAAGTTGGCGCCGCCGCGCGCCCAGCGCGCCTCGAACACGCACCGCCGTTCCTCATCGGACACATCGAGCGCACCGCGCTGGCTGTATTCGTAAAGGATTCCGGAACGGGTCGTACGTGCCCGCGCGCGATGTCCGGCGTAGTCCGCCTTCCACGCTTCCTGCCGCTCGGTAGAAAGCGGCCCATTCCACGCGGGGATACTGAAGTTCGGCGTGCGCTGGAACACGGTCAGGTGTTGCGCCTGCTTGGCGATGTGGGGAATCGCCTGGATGCCGGACGATCCCGTGCCGATCACGCCGACGCGCTGGCCGGTGAAATCCACCGTCTCACGCGGCCAATCGCCAGTGTGGTACTGGCGTCCCTGGAATGTTTCCAGGCCGGGAATGTCCGGCGTTCGAGCGGCGGACAGCGCACCCGACGCCATCACGCAGAACCGAGCAACGACGAGGTCTCCCTGATCCGTCGCGATACGCCATTGATCGGTGGTCGCGTCGTGATGCGCGGAGGTCACGCGAGTCTGTAGCTGGATGTCGCGCCGCAGGTCGAAGCGGTCGGCCACATGATCGATGTAGCGAAGGATTTCCGCCTGCTTCGGATAGCGTTCCGTCCAGACCCATTCCTGCTGCAGTTCCTCCGAGAACGAGTAGGAATACTGCATGCTCTCGACGTCGCACCGGGCGCCGGGATAGCGGTTCCAGAACCACGTTCCACCTACGCCGATGCCGGCCTCATACACACGGGCGGACAGGCCGAGCGCGCGCAGCCTGTGCAGCATATACAGCCCGGCGAAGCCGGCGCCGACGACGACGACATCAAACTCGGCATTCGGCGTGGCGCGATCAGATTGTGTCAACGGCGTGCCTCCTTATGGCTGCGCGGATCAGTGATGAACCAGCGGACACTGGCTTTCCGAGAGCGGGCGGAACGCCTGGTCACCTGGAATGGTGGACACAACCTTCGCGAGATCCCATTCACCATGCGATTCGGCAGGCGTTTTGACCTGCATGAGATAGAGGTCGCGGATCACGCGTCCGTCCTCGCGGATACGGCCGTCATGCGTCATGAAATCGTTGATCGGCGTGGCGCGCATCTGGGCCATCACGGCCTTGGCCTCGTCGGTGCCGGTGACATCGATCGCCCTCAGATAGTGCATCATCGCGCTGTAGATGCTGGCCTGGAACATGGTCGGCATCGCACCGTGAAGCTTGAAGAAGCGCTGCGAGAAGGCGCGAGTCTGATCGTTCTGGTCCCAGTAGAAGGCGGATACGTAGAGCAGCCCTTGCGTTGCCGGCAGACCGACGGCGTGGATGTCGCTCACGTCGATCAGCAACGCGGCCGGGCGCATGGTCTTTTCCAGGCCGAACTCCTGGAACTGCTTGAGCGCGTTCATCAGCGGCGCGCCCGAGGTGGCGAGGCCGAGCACCGTGGCTCCGGACGCGGCGGCCTGGGTAAGATCGCTGGAGAAATCGACGGTGCCCGTCGGGTGCGGCGTCTGGCCGATCACCTTGCCGCCATCCATCTTGACGAAGCGGGCCGCCTGGGCTTCCAGAGCGTGGCCGAACGCATAGTCAATGGTGAGGAAATACCAATCCTTGCCACCCTGCTTTACAATGGCCCGCGCGAGTGCTGCCGGCAGCGCGTAGGTGTCGAAGGTCCAATGCGCGGACACGGGCGTGCAGGCCTTGTTGGTCAGCACGTCGCTGCCAGCCGAGGTGGCAATCGTGATGCGGTTGCGTTCGGCGGCCATCCCCTGCACCGCAATGGCGACGGCGGAGTTGCCGAGGGAGAAGATTGCGTCCACGCCGTTGTCGAACCAGCGCCGGGCAATGCCGACACCGATATCAGTGGCTCCCAACAGATTGCCCGGCAGGATCTCGATCGGCGCACCGCGCACTTTGCCGCCGAAATCCTCGACCGCCATGCGCGCCGCCACCACGTCGCCAGGCCCGTGCGCGTCGGCGTTCGGACCCGACATATCTCCGAGGACGCCGATCCTCACGACGTTGTCGCTGATCTCTGCCGCGGCCGGGCGAGCGAGCGCCAGCCCGGTCGCGAGAACGCTCGTGGCAAGCAACAGGCTGATTCGTGAACGCATTCCCGTTTCCATTCTTTTTGTTTGTTGCACGGCTTGGATTAAGTCCAGAGCCCGCCAGTGATGTTAATGGCTTGGCCGGTCATGTAGTCGGCCTCGTCGGACGCAAGGAACGCGACCACGCGCGCGATATCGTCAGGCACTCCGGGCCGCCCCAGCGGTATCGCCCGTACCCGCTCGGTGACATCGGGAAGGCCCTGGCGCTGGTTCGACATCTCGGCATCAACCCGCATCTGGGTATCGACGATGATGCCGGGACAGACTGCGTTCACCCGCACGCCGAGACCCGCGACCTCGCCCGCGATGCTTTGCGTCAGGCCGATGACCGCGAACTTGCTGGCGCTGTACGCCGCATGGTTCGGGACGCCCTTCTTGCCGACCCAGGACGACATGTTGACGACCGCGCCACGCCGCCGCTCGATCATGCCCGGCAGGATTGCCTGGCAGAAATAGAAGGTGCCATCGAGGTTCACGCCGAACGTCTCACGCCATTGCGCGTCTGTCGTTTCCAGGAATGGCGCGGTGCGGAGGATGCCGGCGTTGTTGACCAGAATGTTGATTGGCCCGAGCGTCTGGCCAAAATACTCGGCACCGCGTGACACGTCCTCGCGCTGTGCAACATTGCCGACCGCGACGGCCGCGTTTCGGCCCAGCGCCCGAACCAGATCAGCTGTCGCGCGCGCAGCGGCCTCATTGATATCGAAGACGCCGATGTCGCAACCTTCACATGCCAGCCGCAGCGCGATCGCGCGACCTATGCCGCCACCGCTTCCGGTGACGACCGCCACACGGCCCTGCATGTCATACAATGTTGTCCACCCGCATCTTCCCCCAGCAATTTTTGCGGCAGTCTTCTACTGGGCAGTATGTTACCCGACCGTCTAGTTGGTCAAGCAGATGCTCGATGTCGTGAGCCGGTTTGAAAAGCGACACTCGTGCTTGGCGAAGCTCGCGATGGCTCATTGTAAGGTCGAACGGAGAGACGACGGACCTATTCCAACCCGCGTTGAACGTGATCGTCCAACCGATGATTGGCTTCGTTTTCGCGAGGCACCGCTTGCCGACACATATCAGTCGCCGGGCACCGAAACATGTTGCCACAGCTCAGCTACTAGGCCTATGGTCCTAGCTTCATGAAAACCATTCCGTCCTTCGCATCCCTGGCTGCACGGCTCGCCGTTCACTCAGCGGCGATCCGTCCGGTGGATGGGTCGCCCGACGATTGGGATAAGGTGGTGGCGCTAGTGGTGTGCGCCTTGCTGAATATGCTGATCTGCGTATGCGACATGCTGGACGCTCGTGCCTCGATTGGCATCTGCTCAATGGCGGTTTCCGTTTCGCGCATCGGCATGGCCGGATTCCCAGCGTCGCGCGCGGGACAAACCCTGGCAAGCGAGAGACGCGTGCATCCGCCGAGCTTGCTGCCTTTGGTCCGCGTCGTGGATCCGAAGCAGGCCGATGCCCCAGCCGAAGCGCCTCCTTCCGCGCCCGGGTTGGGCCGGTCCCGTTGCCTTTCCCGCCTGGTCGTCCTCGCTCCTCCGTGGCGGCCCAAACGGGAAACGCGGCTTTCTCGCCCACATCCAAGCACGCCTATTTTGTTACGATATCGTAACTGTATATATGCAGGCTTCGTTTAGCCGCTGGACCGTTCGGTCGGTCGCGCACTTTCACGGCGTCTTTATGTCCTGTAGCCTGAACGGATGAATGAATTCAGCGGGCGGCGCGTTGTCATTATGGGTGGAAGTCGGGGTATCGGGCGCTCCATCGCGCTCGGATTTGCGGGAGCCGGGGCGGCGGTCGCGATCTGTGCCCGTGGCGCGGAGGCATTGGAAGCGACGCGGCGAGAGATCGAAGCGTTGAGCGTCGTCGGATACGCTGCGACGGCGGATCTCGCCAATGCCGACGATATCGCGCGTTTCATACCTGAGGCTGCGGCGGCACTGGGGGGCATCGATATTTTGGTGAACAATGCCTCCGGTTTCGGCGGATCTGACGATGAGGAGAGTTGGGCCGTGTCGGTCAGCGTGGACCTCATGGCCGTCGTACGCGCCAGTCAGGCTTCCCTGCCCTACCTCGGCAGCGCCATGGAGGCCGCCATCGTCAATATCACGAGCATCTCAGCAATGCGGGCGACCAAACGGAACCCTCCCTACGGCGCCATCAAGGCTGCGGTGATCCACTACACCGCGAGCCAGGCACGTATGCTGGCGGCGAGTGGCATACGCGTAAACGCGGTCGCTCCGGGCTCCATCGAGTTTCCCGGCGGCACATGGGAGCGGCGACGGACGGAAGATGCGGCATTGTACGATGGCACACTGGCGCAAATCCCGTTCGGCCGGATGGGCACGCCGGAGGAAGTCGCTGACGTTGTGATGTTCCTGGCGGGACACAAGGCGCGTTGGGTGACCGGCCAGACGATCGTCGTCGATGGCGGGCAGCTCCTCGGCGCCTGACGCTCAGGCCCTGAGATCGGTTCGCGCGGTCTCGATCAGGCGTTCCATGTCCGCGAGCTTGCCAGCTTCGAGGTCGGCCATCGCCTCCTCCAACCGGCTGATGATGCCGTTCAGGGAGACATCGTCGCCCGTGGCCGACCGGGCTGCGTCGCGCAAGGCTATCAGCGCCAGACTGAGGCCACGCCGGACCTCGCCCCCGGCCATTGTCGTTGCTGCGAGATGTGCCCGGTCAAGCTGTAGACCAGCCGTCTCGATGAGGGCGCCGCGATGGTGTGGATCGTCTGACATTCGATGTATCCTTTTCGTCTATCTCATCTGAACGAAATCCGGCCTGTCCTGTTCCAAAGCGATGTTGGCTTGGGTTGCGATCCGGCATGACGCGTCACATTTTGGGTCATGGCCCGTAAAACATCTGGTTCCCGTTCCACCGGCTCGCCGGTCTCCGCCGCCCTGGCGCGCATGGCAACGCTGGCCGGGGCCGGATCGGCGGCTGGCCGGATGGTGCGCGAGGCGCAAAAGATCATCGCGGACTGGCGCGCCGAACCGGAGCTCGACGACGATACGTTGCGCGAACGGCTGGAGACGCTTCGGGAAGACCTCACCGCCGGCGTCGCGGCAGCCGAGGAACAGGCTGGCGACGTCGATCGCAGCGATGCTGGGGCGGTGCGGCAGGCGGAGGCTTCGCTGAACGGATTGAAGGCGGTTCGGGATGCGGTCGTGGCGGAGTTGGGCTGAGCGACCGGGTTCGCCGACTGGCGCCCAACTGTGCCCGGCGGTCGCGATGCCAGGACGCTGGTCAGGAAACAGCGTGGCAATTCCGCCCAGGCGGCGCCTTATCGGGCGGCGCCTTACCGGGTAGCACGGGGATGATCGCGTAAAATCGTTGGCTGTTCGATGCGCGACCATTTTGGTGCCGAGCTGGCGACCCCGGCTTTACCCGTCCAAGAAACGCGGGGAGGATCAGTTGACGCTGCAATCCCCTGCTAGGCGCAATGCGCTACTCGCGACCGGGTTTGACCGTCTCCAGCGTTCCCGGCGCGAGCTTGGTCGAGATCTCCGCCAGGCGATGCGCAGCGGCGACGATACGCTCCAGAGCCTCCGAGCGGGCAGCAACCGTGACTTCCTGCATCAGGGCATGAAATTCCTGCTCCAAATCCGGCACAACATGGGCAGTACCGAAGCTGACTTCCGTCAGCCAAGCCGGCAAACCCATCGTGATATCCAGCTGATTGCCAAAATAGAAGAGTAGCGACCCGTCCTGATCGCGCACGGGTGAAATAAATAGAAGATTGTAGAATGTCTTGCCGTCCTGGCGGTAGTTCACGATCCATTCGATGCATCCCAGCCCAGCATCCAGGGAGGCACGGATGCGGGACTTCGATCGGGCATCAGTCTTCGTGCCCTGCAGGAAGCGGCAGTTCCGGCCTATAATCGCGTCTTCGGGATAGCCGGACAGGTCGCAGAAAGCCTGATTCACGGCAATCATGGGATAGTCCGGAATGTGTGCGTCACACAGCACCATGGGTGCTGCGCAATGCTTCATGGCGGTTGTCAGCGCGTTGCGGATGTCAGATGCCAACACCAAGCAGCTTCCTTATTTTGAAGGCGATCTAGCCAAGCAGATACGGCACGTCGAGATCGGCCTGTTCGCGACATCAGACATAACAGTGGAGAGGTCCAGACGCTATGTCCCCTGCCTGTACCCGGGACGCGATCTTTCCGAGGCTTCGCGCATTGCAGTCCATCAACAAGCGCAAGCCTGCATTGGGAGTGCTGCGTGCCGATCATCACGATGCATCACGCTTGGCTGCAACCGACGTAAGCGCCGCTGATAGATTTTGCGATCAATGTCCAGCGGTGGCGATCTGGGTGAGGCAATGTTTCCACAATCCAGATTGTCGCGCCTAGCGTGGCCGCTTTGTGCCGCCGGCGATCGTAATCACCGCGATAATGATCACGCCGGTCATCACGTCGCGTACGCCAGCCCCGAAGCCGGAGGTGTTGAGCAACGTCACCACCATAAACATAAACAGCGACGCGCCCCATATGCCCGGCAGATTGGCGGAGCCGCCGGCCACGGACGTGCCGCCGATCACCACGACCGCGATCGAACTCAGCAGATATTCGGCGCCCATATCGAGCGAGGAGCCACCTGTAAATCCGGCCAACAACGCGCCGCATAGACTGCCAAGGACAGCGCACAGCACATAGGTCAGCAGCCTCACTTGCCCGACCCGGATGCCCGCCAGCCGGGCCGCGCGCATGTTTTGCCCGATCGCCAGCACGGACCGGCCATATACCGTCCGGTGCAGCACGATGCCCGCGACTACCGTCAACGCGAGGGCCGCCAGCGCCAGCGCGCTGACGCCGCCGACGCGCCAGTTGGTGAAATCGGCGAAGGCGGCCGGCGGCTTGATCTGCAGCCCACGGCCATAGCTGATGCCGGCGGACACCAGCACGAAGCTGGCCGACAGCGTCGCGATGATCGGGGGTATCCGCAGCAGCCTGATCAGGAGGTAGTTGAACAATCCAACCAGGACGCCGACGCCCAGCGCAGCCGCGAGCCCGATTGCGATACGGTCATCCGCCCCGTTCATCACCTGCATCGCGACCGCCCCGGCCAGCCCGATATTGGCCGGCAACGACAAGTCGATATTGCCCGGCCCAAGGGTGATCACATACATCTGCCCGATACCCACCACGACGGTGAATACCGAAAAGGCGAGTGCCGCCGACAGCATGCCGCTCGCGCCGTTCCCGCCTGCGACGAGGATCGCGAGCAGCCACACGACGACGGCCCCGGCGAAAGACCAGATCCAGGGTCTCGCGCTGAGGCGCCGCAGCAGCGAGGGACCGGCGATCCCGCTCATCGGTCACCCCGGTTGATCAGCGCTCGAACGGCGAGGATGAGGATCAGGATGATGCCCTGGGCCCCAACCTGCCATTCCTGTGGAATCCGAAACGAAGGGTAAGCCGGCAGGTGGAAGAAATTCAGCGCCACCGCCGCCAGCTGCAAGGTGAGTGCCCCGATCACGGCCCCGATCGGAGAGACGCGCCCGCCGACGAACTCAGCACCACCCAGGATCGCCCCCGCGATGGATAGCAGCGTGTAGCCGTTCGCCATGTTGGCGTCTGCCGAGGTCGCCACGCCGACCAGCGCCATGCCGGCCAGCACGCCGAACAATCCCGCCAGCGCATACGCCGCCATCTTGGCCTTGAGCAGCGACCAGCCAGCACGTTCCATGGCGGCTGGGTTGCCGCCGACACCACGCAGCACCGACCCGTAGGTGGTCCGCATCATCCCGAAATGGACCACCGCCGCCACCACCATCGCCGCGACCACCGGGAACGGCACCCCGGGAATCCGCTGGGTGACGAAGCCGTGTAGCCACGCCGGCGCCGTGCCGCCGGGCGTCGGGCGGATCAGGATGGCCAGGCCAAGCCACACGAAGCTCATGCCCAACGTGACCACGATCGACGGCAACCGCCGCAGATGGATGAGCGCGCCCAGCAAGGCATACGCGCCGACCGCCGCGAGCAGCACAGCCCAGCCGAGCACCGGCTGGCTCGGCAGCCAGGTCACGGTGACGCAGCCGGCGAAGCCCACGAAGGCGCCAATGGAAAGATCGAGGTCATTGACGGTAATGACCAGCATCTGCGCGATGGTCGCGAGCGCCACCGGCACCGCCAGGT
>JANXXW010000290.1 GCA_025350425.1 Rhodospirillales bacterium | reverse complement strand
GTCGTGGGTGATCAGCACCACGGAGCCTCCGACTATGCCCTGCTGTCGCCAGCGTATGATATCGGCGCCCCTGCGGATCGTGGCGAGAGGGTCGCGCGCGACGAAGTCCGCGATCTGGCGGTCGTAGCCCGGATGTAGCCGGTTCAACTGGCGCACATTGCGGGCGATGAGGTGGGATTTCACTGCACCGAACGATTGCCCGCCCACATGGCCCACGAACACGCCGGCGGCGGCCACGTGCCGCCAGCCCAGATGACTCGCGCGCAGGCTCCAGTCGTTCTCCTCACCATAGCCCTGCGCGAACGCGTCCTCTCGCAGCAATCCCGTTTCAGCCAGGCAATCGTGGCGCATGAACACGCAGAACCCAATCGCGGTCGGGATGTCCACCAACGCGTCCGCATGCGCGCCGTGGAACGCGTCGTCGAGTCGGGAAGTCTGCGCCACGTCTGGCGGAACGTTAATGGCATCGTTCCGAGGATAGGACAGGATTGTCCCATCGTTGGTCATGGGCGTGACGCTACCGATCGTGGCGGCGGCGTAGGCGGCTTGGGCCAATCGCTGGACCGCGCCGACGGGCAATAGCGTATCGCTGTTCAGGAGCAGCACGTCCCGTGCGCCCCATTCGGCGGAAAATCTGAGGCCGGTGTTGGCGGCCGCCGGAAAGCCAAGATTTTTGGCATGGCGAAGCACATGGACTAACCCGCCTGCCTCCGCCTCCTCCACGGCATCACGCAGCATCGCGTCCGGCGAAGCGTCGTCGATCACCAGGATACGTGCGCCATGCGGAATTTGGTCCCGCAACGTGGCGAGGCAGGCGCGGAAATCACCCGCGCCTTTGAACACGGGAATCACCACGTCGATCGGTCGCGGTTGCGGGATTGCACGAGGCGCGCCGGCACGTGCCGGAGTTTCCGCAAGCAGGCCGGCATCCATGGGGCGCCAACGGTCGGGCAGGGTGGAAGCTGGTCTGTCCGACATGCCATACGAACGCCCCAGCGTTGCAGCGGCTATTGCGGTGGCCTCTTGCTCCCGACCAAGCTGAAGCGGACTTCCGGCAAGTTCCCGTCCGTCCGTCCCCGTAACCCGCACCTCACCCAATATCGGCAAGATATCGCGGTCGAGTTGGAACCCGCGATGCCGGTCAATACCTTCACAGGCTTCCTCATCCTGCGCGACCAGTCCGGTCGTGACGCGCAATCCGGTGCGGTCGTCGAGGATGCTCGTTTCCAGCCCCGCCGGCCGGTCGGGATCGGCGGGGTGCCAGGCCCACCCGGTCACGCCCCGGCTTGGCTCCCACCCAACTACGCCCTCGGTGATCGTAAACGGCGCGACCGGTAGCGGGCTCCCCAGTAATTCTTTGCCCTGGCAGCTTCCACGTAATTCGCGCATCTGCCTCCAGTTGCGCGGCAATGAGACGCGGGTCAGCCCCTTGGCGTTGGCGCGTCTCAGACTCACGACGACACCATCGAGCCAAAGCTCGATCCGCCCGGAAACGTCACGAGACACGATCGCCGTGCCGTCGGCGGTCAAGCCAAGCCAGCCGGGGGCGTCTGCGTCGCGGGCTACCTGGCCGGCCAGACGGCGAAAGCCATCGTCATCGGGCGGCGTAAATGCCTGCAGCATCCGCGTCAACGCCGCCTGTGCTGCCACGAGGTGACCATCGCGTGCCTCGCAGGCGATTCTCAGGATATGGGCGTCTCGGAAACGAGGGTTTCGGTCGATCAGGCGGACCAGCACGTCGCGACAGACGATACGATCGCGCTCGAG
The DNA here is from genome assembly GCA_025350425.1 of Rhodospirillales bacterium. Taxonomy (GTDB): domain Bacteria; phylum Pseudomonadota; class Alphaproteobacteria; order Acetobacterales; family Acetobacteraceae; genus JANXTF01. Next base: position 9,455 of record JANXXW010000290.1, on the reverse strand, counting down.
CAGGGCCGAGGCGCGCAGCAACTCGACAGTTGGATCGTCTGGAACCATGCGCGCGGCACGGTCAAGCCAAGCGATCGCGGCCTGGGCCTGGCCGGACTCCAAGGCTGCACGCCCTTGCTCCAGGGCGTACCGCGCGGAGCCGGAGACAAGACCAGCATCGGGAAGAATCGTTATCAGAGGTGGACTGCGATCATTAAGGCCAGGAATCAAAAGAGCACGCCCGAGGACCGGGCGTGCTCTTCAACCCAGGGGTAAAAACCTGGATTAAGTCACAAGATCAGCCCGCGCGCCATTGTGATAACCAGCGTAGCCAGTCTGTGTACCCAGGGAGCCCGTATAGCCCTGGAGCACGATGGTGGTGTTATTTCCGAGCGTGATCGTGCCGTTTGTGTGCGAGCTGACGTCATAGTGGGCTAGGGCATAGCTCGCGGTAGACGCGTCGGCAAAGTTGGTAAGATCGCCGGTGTGGAAGCCTTGGATGGTGTAGGCGCCGGCGAGTGTGCCGATGTTTGCGAAGCTGAAATCGACCTTGTTCGTATTGCCGACCAGGGTTGCATTACCAGCTCCTGCACCCAAGACTTCGGTGCCAGTCAGCCCGCTTCCAGCGACAATAAGGTTACTGCCGCTATCGCCACCTATCAGGAGGTCGTTGCTGCCGGAACCAAATATGGTCATGGCGCCGGTGCCGTGGATTATGTTGCCGCCAGCACTGCCGCCGGTGAACACGCCGCCGCCTTTGCCGCCGTCGATCTGATAGCTGCCCGCGCCGCCGAGTATCGTGCTCGCGCTCGCGCTGCCGACGAATGTGAGCGAGGCATTGCTCCCGGTCCTGACCATGGTCGCGCCTTGGATGAGGACCGATACGGTCGGACTGCCACCGGATGCATTGATATACGAGTAGCCAGACCCGAGTGTAATGGTATCCGCGCCACCCGCCCTCATGATGTCTCTGCCGGAACCCGCCAGGATGCTTGTCGCGCCCGTGCCTGAGTCTATGTAGACCGTCGCGCCATTGCCGGCCTTGATGGTGTCGTTACCCGACCCGCCTGAGAGAAAGTCGAGGTTGCCGCCACCGATCAATTGGGCGTTACCAGTGCCGCCGAGCAGCTGGTTGTTTCCGCCCGCGCCACCGGTGTAGGTACCGCCGCCGGCGCCCGCCAGGATATAGTAGGACTCGCCGCTGCCCGTGCCACCCGTCACCGTGCTTGCCGCTGCACCGTTGATTAAGGTGAGAGAGAAGTGGGATGTAAGGGTCGTTTGCCCGCTGCCATTAATTAACTCGCTCGCACCAGGGGCGGCGGGATCGACATAAACCAGGGCGGAGCCGCTGCCGAGTGACAGAGTGTCTTGGCCGTCGACCTGAATACTGGTCAGGCCGCCGTGAGCTTCGACCGAGTTGCGACCGGTGCCAAGCTGGATGTTGGTAGAGAAATCGCCACCAATGGCCGTATCGTTTCCGCTACTGGCCCAGACGTAGTCCTGGCCGTCGTTACCGAACAACGAGATCGCGTTGTTGCCGCCGATTGCTGCGAACGTGACATTGGTGTGGTCCTCGCCGACGCCGTTCTGGGCGAAGAAGGTGAGGTTGCCCGTCCCGCTGATGACGGTTTGGTTGGCGATACCGCCACCCACCACGGTCTGGGGATTTGCCGTGTCCTGAATGGCGATCGCCGCGAAGCCCGAGAGGTTCGCGTAGCTGCTCGCCCGGTCGGGCGAGATCACCAGACCGCCAGGTGCTCCCGTGGTCGGGGCCAACTGCGTGGCGGAGCCGCTATAGGTCGAGTTCAAGACGCTCGCGAGCGCGGTCGCATGATTGTAGGCCGTGTCCGCTTGGTTGAAACCCAGGTTGTACACGGGCGGACTGCCGTGACCGTTGTTGATGCCACCCGTAATCGTTACATCACCCGACATAAACTCACCCTCGTAACCCAGACTCGTTAACCAATTAACAATCGATAACACATCTTAACTGTCTCGCAATAGTGATTCTTTCGTATCTGATGAGAGTTTTTGTGCAAGTGCGAAAGATCCAAAATTCTATAATGATTTCAGTGCTGTAAAAATCGTCGATTTCCGATCGCGTTGGGAATACTTCTGCTCACTATCGAAGAATGCTGTTACGATAGGACTACGTCTCGTTGTTTGAGCGAAATCGTTAGAGGTGGATGTCACGATGGCTATCGTAACGTCCAGATGGGTGTACGATCGCTGGTCATGGTCGCGTCACAAGATTAAGAATGCGCGAGCCAGCACGGTTTCCCGTCTCTTGGCATGGGATGCGCCCGCAAGGAGGACTCATTGACTGACTGTGTTTTTCGCCCCGCGCGCACGTTGCCTAACCGGCTTCTCGAGAATGCCAAGGTGCTTCCCACCCGGGATGACATCCTGCCGCTTCTCTCACCTGATCGTGTGTTTTGCGAGGTAGGAGTGGCGCTAGGTGACTTTTCGGAAAAAGTCCTGCGGCAATGCGCGGTCTCGAAGTTCCTCGCAATCGACCTATACACTTTGCACGATTATCCAGAGATGTGGTCGGGTCTTGTGGGAACTACATTGGCGGGCCGTCGCCACGCGCAGTTCTTCGCTGATAAATTTGCGCCGTTCGTAGCGTCCGGGGTGATGCGAATCCTGGAGGGAAACAGCACCGACGTGCTTGCTGGATTACCCGACAACTCCGTAGACGTTTTTTATGTGGACGCGCATCACAGTTATGAAGCGGTCAAAGCTGAGTTGGAAATTATCAGAACAAAGGCGAGCGCCGATGCGCTTATAATATTGAACGACTATATCATGCATGATTACATGACAAACACTCCTTATGGCGTTGTTGCAGCCACGAACGACTTCATGATCGAATATGACTGGGAGATGGTTTACTTTGCGCTCCAGCCGGGAATGTATTGCGATGTCGCGATCCGTCGCGCAAAGTAGGGTCCGTACCGCTAAGCTGAACCCCATACAGTATGGGGCAAGGTGGCGCCAAACAGGAGCGGCCAACCGGGGAAGTCAGGCGCTGGCTTACGGCGGGCCGTTGGGCCGCGCCAAAGTGGCGGACAGAGTCGCCAAGACTACCCAGGAATGACCATGCGCGATGAGGTAGTCCTGCTCGATACGGTCGTTCCACGCACGCTGGATGCCGTGGTGGCGGAGTTCTCGGCTGCGGCTTGGCGCGGTGGCCGGGTCGAGGCGTGGGTGTTCGAGGATGTCGCGGCGCGGCGCGCGGCGGAGCTTACGCTGGAGGGACGGGGCGTCGCGGCCCGTATCCGTAGCGCTTACAAGCCGCTGGTCCATGCGTTCCTGGAGGAAATCGAGGCACGCGCGGCGATTGTGGGCCTGCCGTCACATGCGCAGGGCTCGGAACAGCGGTTCCGGCTGGAGGCGTATCCGCTCGGGGGATTGCTGGACGAGATCGAGTTCAAGGGCGTGGGCGATGAGCTGGCTTACGCCGTGACGACCGGCACCACGACAACCCGCGTGTTCGCGCCCAACCGGGTCCGCATCGATCATATTGGTCGGCCGACGCTCTCGCCGTGCGGATGGATCAGGGCGTGGCGGGCAGGCGAGCCAGCGCCGATGCGGGACGAGGCGTTGGAGACCGAGTACGAAGCAGTGTTCCACGCCGTGATGTCAGCAGTGGCCGCGCATGCATGGGGCGCCACCACACCTTGTATGGATACCCTAGAGATCGCGATCGCCATTCCCGGGATCGAACGCAGTCTTGCCTGGCACGACGAAGTCATCAGCACGCGCGAGGCGCTCCACGAGGACCTGTATTTCTCGGTGCTGGATTTCTTCCAACACCACGCGGGCCGGGCGGCTGGGGACCGGACCTTGCAGCCTGGGCAGATCATCCCCGAAATCGTCGCGTCCGACGGTCCGGTGCGCGTGCGGGTTACGCTCGAGCCGCATCGCCCGACATATCATGTCGCCGGAGATGCCGGAGACCTCGACATCATCGAACGGCCGCTGACGGCCGGCGAGATCGCAACAGCGCTGGCGGCCTTGGGAGGCGAGAGCTTCGTCCATCATTCCGTGCAAGGCCGCCCCATCCTCGGGATGCACCGGCGTGGCACCAACCCGAGCGTTGTCATCACCGCCGGCCAGCACGCCAACGAGACATCCGGCGTCGTCGGGGCGTTGCGGGCAGCGCGTCGGCTGATCGGCGAGACCGACATGGAATTCGCGCTCGTGCCCCAGGACAATCCGGACGGATATGCGCTGCACCACCGGTTGCGGGCGACGAACCCCAGGCACATGCACCACGCCGCGCGGTACACCGCACTGGGCGACGACCTCGACAGCCGGGTGGCCGAGCCGTTCTATGAAAAGGCCGCGCGAATGGAGGCGCTGGCGCGAACCGGTGCCCGGCTGCATCTCAATCTCCACGGCTATCCCGCACATGAATGGACCCGGCCGTTGACGGGCTATTTGCCTGTTGGCTTCGAGGCGTGGTCCATTCCCAAGGGTTTTTTCCTGATCTTGCGCCATCTCCCCGGACTTGCGTCAGCGGCCGAGCCGTTCCTGCGGGCGTTGACGGCAAGGCTGGCACAGGATGCGGCGTTGCGGACGTTCAACGCGGCGCAACTCGCGGTATGGCGCGCGCATGCCGGCGCTCCGACGTTTCCCGTGTTCGACGGGATACCTTGCATGATCACAGAGCGGGAGGGGCCAGGGGCGCCGTTTCAACTGATAACCGAGTACCCCGACGAAACGGTCTACGGGGATACGTTCCGCCTCGCGCATACGACGCAGATGAACACCGTGCTGGCCGCAGCGGCGTTGGTCAGGGCGGGTATGCTGGACCCGCCTCTCCTTTCCTGACGGCAGGCGGCCGCCGGATCACCGCGCCGCTGTCACCCCATGCGTGACATGACTCGTTTCACGATCCGTCGATGAGGGAGAAAACTATGTCCGAAAGATTGCTTTTAACGGCAACGGCCGGAGCGCCCTGGCCAGACAACCAAAATGCGGACGCGCCGCCTGGCACGACGCCGGTGGCGCACGCGGCAGAGTAATCTCCATATTTACCGCGCTCTCCGATTTAGAGGACGGAGCATGACAGCCTCGTTGCTGTTCTGGGTGCTGGTAGGTGGCTTCGTCTACGGCATCACGCCAGGACCTGGGGTGCTCGCGGTATTCGGGATCGGAGCGGCCCGCGGTCGAAGTGCCGGCGCCGCTTTCCTGTGTGGTCACCTGGTCGGTGACGTCGTGTGGTGCGGGTCGGCACTTGTGGCAATCATTGGCGCGCGCGTGATTGGCAGCGGCATTTTTGATGCGCTCGGTACGATCAGCGGCATGTATCTGTTCTGGTTGGGGATAAGGGCGCTGCGGACCCGGCGCGAGCCGGGCGGCGAGGTGGCCGCCTATGTTGGACGACCTCTGTGGCACGGCGTGGCGTTCGGGCTGACCAACCCGAAATCGTATCCGGTTGCGATCGCCACCTTCACGGCGCTGCTCTCCTCACGCGCGGGTTCGCTTGGGTGGGGCATGTTGCCGTTGCTGGTGACGGTCAGCTTCGCCGGCGGCGTGTTGGCTTATGCGATCCTGGTCGGCGTGGTGGGCGCACCGCGCGTGCGGACGCTCTATCGGCGGCATCAGATCATGGTCACGCGGTTGTCAGGCGCGATGTTCGTGGGGTTCGCCCTGACCGCGCTGTGGCACGCAGTGCCCGGATTGGTGGGGCAGCGGGCTACGTTTTACTGAACCGAAGCACGGCCACGCCGAACACGGCGCCCATCACCGTGACGACCGAGACCAGCCATATGAGCCGCTGCGAGATTGCGCTGGCTTCGATTTGCAGGCGAGCACGCATGGCCGTGCGTTCGTGGGCGATCCGGGCATCCATGTCGCCGCCGACCGGCAGCAACGCGTCGGCGCTTTCGTCGAGGCGTCGGCGAAGGGCTTCGATCGCCTGGGCCGCATTCGGCCCGTGGATCGCGGCTTGGGCGTCGTCCAGAGCCTGCTCCCGAGCCATGGCGCGCTCCAGCGGCAAGGGGGCCGCGAACGTCGCGAACAGGCCGGTCAGACCTACGATCGCGAACGTCGTGATGAGGAAGCCAATCCAGGTGCCGCGCGTGCTTGATGCCATAGCCGACACATGCCCCCGAACGGACGATGCGGATAGGGGTCTCGCTACGCCGCCGCGACCAAGCTCATTTCGAGCATCATCTGGCGGACCATCCCGAACGTGGGGCGGTGATGGCGGCTGGGTCCGAGGCGGAGCAACGCCGCGCGGTGGAAGGCGGTGCCGTAGCCGGCGTTGGTGTCCCATCCGTATCCCGGGTAGCGCGCGGCGAGTCGCGTCATGCAGCGGTCGCGCACCACCTTCGCCACGATGGAAGCGGCGGCGATGGACAGGCACAGCGCATCCCCGCCAATCACGCATTGCGTGGCGCATTCCAAACCAGGAGGCCGGTTGCCGTCGACGAGGGCGAGGTCAGGTGGCGATGGCAGGCGCGCGACGGCGCGGCGCATGGCCAGCATCGTGGCCTGCAGGATGTTGATGCGGACGATCTCATCGACCGAGGCGGCGCCAACGGCGATCTCCACGGTCCCGGCGCGGCGGCTTTCGAGCAGGGCGGCGAAGGCCAGGTTGCGCTGTTGAGCGGTGAGCTTCTTGGAGTCGTCAAGCAGGCAGGCCAGCGCGCCCGGCACGCGCGGCGGCAGGATGACGGCGGCGGCCACGACGGGGCCTGCGAGGGGCCCGCGCCCAACCTCGTCCACGCCAGCCACGCGCCCCCCAGCCGCGTGTTCGATCTGGTAGGTCGGCATCCTACTGCGCGACGGCCATCGACCACGGCGACATCGCGTCGCTGACGCCCTCGCGCGTCCCGTCCGGGTTCTGACGGATCAGGTTGGGGTTGGCGAAGTTGCCCGGGAAGGTGCGGTGGACCACACGCTCGACCGGGGCATCGCGTTCCAGCGCGGCGAGGACCGGCTCGCCCAGCCGCTCGTCCGCCGTGACGTCCGTGGGGCCGGACACGTCGATGCGGGGATAATGCGCGGCGTCCTGCGGCGTCATGCCGAAATCGGCCACGAAGGTCGCGAGCTGGAACACCGCGCCCAGGATCCTGCGGCCGCCGGACGCGCCGGCGGCGATCACCGGGCGGTCGCCCTCGCGGATGATGATGGGGCACATGTTGGTCAGCGGGCGCTTGCCGGGAGCGAGCGAGTTCGGCTGTCCTGGTCGTGGGTCGAACCACATGATGCCGTTATTGAGCAGCACGCCGCTCTCGGGCAGCACCACGCGGCTACCCATGGTAGACAGCAGGGTGGTGGTGATAGCGACCATGGTGCCGGCCTCGTCGCAGACGGTGAGATGCGTGGTGCAGCTCTCGGCGGCCTCCTTCTCCGGTTCGCCGAGTCCGGAAAGCCGCTCGGCATAGGCGGCGCGGAGCGAAGCGGAGAGGGTGGCGAACCAAGCGGCATCCGGCGATGCGCCATATTCGGCGGCGCGCATGTCGGCCAGCACGCGGGCCAGAGTCGGCGCGGCAGTGAGGCCGGTGGCGAGCTGCATGGTACGGCCATGCCGCCATTCCACCTGCATGGCGGGCAGGATGCGGGCCTGGCAGGCGCGCAGGTCGTCGGCGGAGAGCACGCCGCCCATCGCGGCCACGTCGCGAACGAGAGAGGCGGCGATCTCGCCCTCGTAGAAGTCGCGCAGGCCGGCGTCGCGGAGTTGGGCGAGGGTGCGGTGCAGGTTGCCAAGGCGGAAGAAGCCGGGGTTGCCGGTTTCGGGGCCGATGCGAGGCAGGCCGTTGGGCAGGTAGATGCGGGCGGTTTCGGGATACAGCCGCAACGTATCGGCGGTGCCGGCGATCTTGACGGTGGTGAACCAGTCAGCGGCCAGCCCGCGTTCGGCCAGGGCTATGGCGGGGGCGATCACGTCCGCCAAGGGGAGGCTGCCCCACTCGGCATGCATCCAGGCATAGCCGGCGACGGCGCTGGGGACGGCGAAGGACAGCGGGCCATGGATGTTGGCGTCATTCTCCACCTCGGGCCAGGAGAACAGCTCCTGCTTCATGCGGCCGGTCAGCCTGAAGTGGTCGGGGGTGAGCGCGAGGGGAGCGACGGGGCCGAAATCGACCACCTCGGCGCGCGGCTGCCCGGCGCGATGCACGACCGCGAAGCCGATGCCACCAAGGCCGGAGTTCCAGGGCTCGACCGTGGGCAGCGCCAGTGCCGTGGCTACGGCGGCGTCGATAGCATTCCCGCCCGCTTCCAGCACCGCGAGCCCGGCGAAGGCGGCGTCGTTGGACTGGGAGACCACGATACCGCGCTTGCCGCTCGCGGACGGCTTGGTCTGGTGCCAGTTCTGGGTGATGTGCGGGGGTGAGGTGTAGTGCATGAGAGGCGCTCCGGTTCCTGACCTGAGTGAAGCTCCGTCTAGGGCGTTTAGGCAACCTGTCGGCAGCCAGAACGTGATCCGTTTAGGTCGAAGCATAGCCTGAATTGACGAGATATCGGCTAAACTCGCCGGATAGGAAACAATTGAGCAACTGGCCGAAGCACTTCCAGGTCACCTCAACCGCTTGTTCGGCGGCTTTTTGTATCAGGTGTTTGAGCTTGTCGAATACCTGCTCGTTTGGGTTGAGATCCGGACTATAAGGTTGCAGGAACAGCAGCCTGTCGCTCGCGCTCGACAACGGCGGCGCTCGGCACCGATTTCCTGTTCGCAGGATCGAGCACAGAATACAGCATTGGCTGCCACCGCTGACGTGGCCCGGGCCGAATACGAGTTGTTTCTCGCCCAAATTCTGTGTCTGCAAAAGCCGTGGCAATGGCACCACGAACCTCGCGGTCAGGGATATCTGCTACTCCCCACTCAAGTTCTTCCGCACGATCATCGGCGCGTCGCTGCTAATCATGGTGGTTGTGGCCAGTGTTGGCATTGTGCGTGCTGTGATCCTCGATTCTGCTACGATCGTGGAAGCAACCGGCGCGGATCTTTGTATGGTGCAAGCCCATGGAACGCACCCGCAAGGCGAGACGCGTGAGCAATTTGTGGAGACGTCGCGGCTGCCCAAATACCTGTATCATGCAATCGAGGTGATGCCCGGAGTTGCCTCAGCGAGCCCCCTCGCGACGGCTTGAGAGCATGTACAGATGATGCCGCAGACATGAAGTTTCGTCGTTGTGCGCAATCGACATAGGGAGATCGGAGGATCGTCCGTCACTACGTCAGGGCGTGGGATTGAAGCCAGCCACTACGAAATGGTGGCCGACGACGCTATAGGCTTCCATATTGGCCAGCATCTGCGCCGTGATAATTTCGACAACACCGTCGTCGGTCTCACCAAGAACATAGCCGGCTTCACGGCGGATCCAGTTATCTATGTGATGCTGACTTGTGTCCCAAACATCATATATCGGCTCGATCGCAATTTACTGCGTAATGAGATTTGATAATCTACGCAGGCTCTGATAGGCGCAGTTTCGCAGACGCCGGTGCTCGCGGT
>JANXXW010000271.1 GCA_025350425.1 Rhodospirillales bacterium | reverse complement strand
GCCTGCCACCAACACCAACCTCGACAACGGGCTCGCCAGCCAGTCCTTCGGCACCGAGCAATACACCATCACCATCAACCACTACGCCGCGACCACCGACCTCAACATGGTCACCAGCCGCGTCGGCATCGCCAGCCAGTTCCTGCTGAACGCGGCCATCAACGGCGAACAAGCCTCCCGCAGCCTGGACGAGCTGGCCCGCAACGCCCTGTTCGCGGCCTATTTCGGCGGCAACACCCGCATCCGCGTGGCACTCGGCTCACCCGGACAGGTCGTTCAGGTCGATGATATCCGCGGCTTCACCAGCACCTTCGTCAACGGCGTCATGTCTCCGGTCGGCGTCAGCACCACGCTGGCCGTCTATATCGGCGCCAACAGCTACACCACCGTCGGCGTTGCCGCCGATGCCAGCAATGCCACCCAGTTCACCCCCGGCGGCATCTCCGGCACGCTCACGCTGTCCTCGGCCGTCAGTGTCGCCGATGGCGCGCTCGCCAGCCCGGTGCTGTCGACCACCGCCAGCACCATCATCCGCCCGAACGCGCGTCTCACCACCGCGGCGCTCAACACCGGTGACAACCTGACCATGGGCGCGCTGCTCAACGCCGTGGCCCAGCTTCGCCTCAATGCCGTGCCTGAGATCGACGGTGCCTTCAACTGCTATCTCGATCCCGTCAGCGCCCGCCAGTTGTTCGCCGACGGCGATTTCCGCCAGTTGTTCACCGGCGCCACCAGCGCCAACCAGGTGTTCAAGCGCGGCATGGTGAACGACTTCCTGGGCCTGCGCTTCATCCCCACCACGGAGGCCTACGTCCAGCCGCATCCCAGCATCGGCAATGCCATCATCCGCCGACCCATCGTCTGCGGGAAGGGTGCCTTGATCGAGGGTGACTTCGCCGGCATGGCAGCCAACGACGTGGCGCCCGCCGACAGCATCGTCAACGTGGTCGATGGCGTCGCCATGGTCACCCGCGAACCGATCGACCGCCTGCAGCAGATCATCGCCCAAAGCTGGTACTGGATCGGCGGCTTCTGCGCCCCGTCTGACTCCACCACCACGCCGCAGACGGTCCCCACCGCCACCAACGCCGCGTTCAAGCGCGCCGTGATGATCGAACACATGGGCTGATTTCCGCCACCGCCCGTCTCCCCTCCCCCCCAACCCCTCCCGCAGGGGAGGGGAGCAGCCAAGGCAGCCCCATGGCCTTCCAGGACTCCGAACGCACCGACATCCGCCGTCATTGCGGCTATCCCGCCCAAGGCACCGGCGCCGACGGCTTTTCCGGCTGGCGCTACTACCAATCCTTCGGCCTGCTCGAATACCGCATCCAGCGGCTCAGCGGCGAGGAGGAGGCCGTCATCCGCAGCTACCTCACGACCCTGGGCGGCCTCGAAGCCGCCATCCCCGGCGCCTCCGCCACGCTCGACACCGACACCGCCTCGGTCTGGTCGCGCAACCCCAACGAGCTGCGCGACCGCACCCGGCTGTTCGATGATTGGCGCCGTCGCCTGTGCGGCTTCCTCGGCATCCCCCCAGGCCCCGCCCTCGGCGATGGCGGCCTGCGCATGGTGGTCTGATGGACGCCATCCGGTTGCAGGACACCATCTCCCGCGCCCTCGGCCGCGCCGCCACCGTCGCCGGCATCTGGTTCGATGCCTACCGCCCGGCCGGCATCACCAACCCGCTCGCCAGCGCCAACCGCTTTCTCCGCCTCAACGCGCTGCTGACCCCTGATAGCGGCGACATGAAACGCCCGGTCGGCTACGGCCACGCCACCTGGTCCGGCATCTTCGACACCGCCTACACCCAGCCCGGCGATTACCTCGTCTCTCCGGCCGCCACCTGGTTCATCGCCGCTCAGCAGCCGCTGCTTCCGGTGCTGGCGGTGAAGGCCACCCGCATCGTCAGCTTCGCCCGCCCTGCGGCCCCTCTGGCCGCCGGGCTCAACACCTATGGCGGCCTCACCATGGCGTCGGCGGTCCCGCTCACCGGCCCGTGGCCCGCCAGCGTGCTCGCGGCCGGCAATAGCGGTCAGGACGCTGGGCTGCCCGCCGACGCGCCGCCGGGTAGCTGGACAATCCTGCTGCCGGCCATCGCCGGTGTGGCGCTGCGCAACGGCGA
>JANXXW010000226.1 GCA_025350425.1 Rhodospirillales bacterium | reverse complement strand
GCGGCACGCAGGCTGACAGCGTCGTAATCAGGCGAGAGTGGGATGGGCATGGCAGGCCTCCTGAGCGCCGCACCATCGAATCAGATGTGCACCGCGTCGGGGAAGACCCCGCGAGTCAGGTCAGGCGGGTTCTGGTATTAGCACAAGTTTACCAGCTTGGAGCGTCTCGAAGGAACGCTCACTGGTTGGCGTGAGAATGTTTGTGCCGTCCGGGAAGCAATACGGCTTCTTCTGGTAGATATATCACTACGTGATGGCTTTGCCGGACACGTTTTTGGTGAAGATGAAAGTATGTGACTGAATCAGCTCGGTGTTCTTGCCCGTCGCAACTAGATGTTTAGTCCCGGCATTTGATGGTTCGGATTTAGGGTGAATCTTTCCGGCTCGTCTGTCCATATTTTACAGATCGCTTCGTAGGGTGTGATACCAAGTCTCATTGATCAGAACCCGTGTGCCCAGTCGCTCAGTCCGAGCGACATGATGCGCCAGGGTTGATTGGCGAGGCGGTTCCAGGCGTGGCAGCAGTGATCAGGGATGTCGTCGTAGGATTTGAAGATGCGGTTGGATAGCCAGTTATCCCGCATGAACTGCCAGACGTTTTCCTGCGGGTTGAGCTCAGGGCATTTTGCCGGCAGCGGCATCAGCGTGATGTTGCCGGGCACGACCAACGCCGCGGAGCCATGCCAGCCGGCCTGATCGAGCAGCACGACGGCGTGCGCGCCCGGTGCCACGGCGGCAGAAACCTCGGCCAGGTGCAGTGCCATGCCTTGCGTGTTGCAGCGGGGCAGCACGAGCGCGGCGCCTTTGCCCTCGGCTGGGCAGATCGCGCCGTAGATGTAAGCCGACGTCGTGCGCTGGTCCTTGGGCGCAGACGGGCGTGTGCCGCGCCGTGCCCAGCGTCGGGTGATGCCATTCTTCTAGCCGATGCGCGCTTCGTCCTACCACCACAGTTCTATGATCGTGTTGTGAGGCAGGCTGGCTTCGATGGCCGCCAGCGCGGCGGGGAAGTTTTTTTATATGTCGGTATGGCGGCTGGGTCCTGCGCATGATGGCGCGGGCGCGCCGACAGCTTGCGATACCCCAGGTTGCGCAACTCGCGGCTGAGCGTCGGCTTGGCCACGCTGACCTGGAACTCGTCCCACACCCACTGGCACAGATCCCCACTGGCACAGATCGACGATCCGCCAGCGGACCACGCCATGGATCGCCGGCATGGGCCCGCGCTCGACTATGCCGGCCAGTGCCGCGCGGTGCGTGTCGTTCAGCCGCGACGGTCGGCCCGGCGCCTTGCGGTCGATCAAGCCCGCGGGGCCGTGCGTGTTGAGCTTGACCACCCAGTCGCGCACGATTTGCAGCGTCACCCCGCCGATCTTGGCCGCCTCGGTGCGCGTCGCGCCGTCATAGATCGCTGCCAGCGCCAAAAGCCGGCGCGCCTGTGCCCCGTCCTTTGTTCGGCGAGCCACCGCACGCAACTGCGCAGCATCGAAATCGACCCGGAGCGGGATCGGCATGGCGAACCTCCTGTGCTCGCCATCTTGAATCAGAACCACGCCGCGTCGGGCAAGCGCCGAGAGTCATAAGTTCAGAGTTTTGGTATTATCACCCGCAACTGCTGCTTGGCCTGACGATTTATAGCTATGCGACCGGGGATTTTTTCCAGCTGCAAGCTGGAGCAGGCGACCTATGACCCGGTGGCGTCCCGCTTTATCGCCGCCAACGAGCATCCAGACCAAGACACGATCGCCACCTTCCGTCGGCGCTTCCTGAAGCAGATCGAGACGCTGTTCGTGCAGACTTTGGGCGTTGCCTGCGAGATGGACGTCCTGAAGATGGGTACAGTGGCCCTGGATGGGACCAAGATCCACGTCAATGCCAGCCGCCACAGCGCGCTGTCGTATGAGCGCGCGGGTCAGATCGAGGCACAATGCAGGCCGAAATGGCCGGCGATCATGACGGGACCTATTATCTCTGGGGCGCGATGGGTGCGGCGGCACTGGTCGGGCTAGGATTGGCGCAGGCGCGGCCGGACCGCGTGGTGCTCGTCATCACCGGCGACGGCGAGCAACTGATGGGGATGGGCGGGCTCGCCACCGTGGCGGTCGCCGCGCCTCGCAACCTGATCATCGTCGTGCTCGACAATCATCATTTCGGCGAGACCGGGATGCAGCGCAGCCACACCGGGCTTGGCCTGGACCTCGCGGCCGTCGCCGGAGCGTGCGGCTTCGCCCAGGCGCGGGAGATCACCGATGCGGCGGGGGTAGAGGAGGTCGCGCGAGCGATCGGGGAGCCCGCCGCCGGACCCCGGTTTTTCGCGGTCAAGGTATGCGCCGAAAATCTGCCGCGCTCCCTGCCGCCGCGCGATGCGGTGCATGTCAAAAACCGCCTGCGCGCGCATCTCGGCTTTGGCGTGAGCTGATCGTGGCGGGCACCGTCGTGATTGTGGGTGGCGCCATCGTCGGCGGCATGACCGCGTATTTCCTGCGGCGGGAGGGATACACGGGCCGCATCGTGGTACTCGAACGGGACCCGACCTACCGGTTCTGCTCGACCGCGCTGTCAGCGGCGGGCATCCGTACGCAGTTCGGCTGCCCGATCAACGTCCGGATGAGCCTGTTCGGCGCGTCTTTCCTGAAGACGCTCCAGGATCGTTTCGGGCCGGATGCCGATGTCGGCTTCCGTGAGCGGGGCTATCTCGTCCTGGGCGCCGAGGGCGCGCTAGATCAGCGCCGCGCGTCGGCCGCGATGCAGGTCGAGAACGGTGCGACCATCGACGTCCTGTCACCCGGTGAACTTGCCGCCCGGTTTCCGTGGCTGAACGTGGACGGCGTCGGCGTCGGCACGTTCGGCGTGGCGAACGAAGGGTGGTTCGATGCCTGGTCGCTTTTGCAACTGATCCGGAGCGAGGCCCGTCGTCTCGGCGTCGAATACCTTCATGCCGAAGCCACCGGATTCGATACGCGAGGCGGGCGCGTGACGGCGGTGCGGACGGGATCGGGCGAGGCGATAGCGGCGGATTGGGTGGTGAACGCATCCGGCCCGGCATCAGGCCGGGTCGCGTCCTGGCTGGGGATCGATCTGCCGGTGACCCCGCGCAAACGTACCGCGTTCCATTTCAAGGCTGACCTCGACGCCATGGCCATGCCGATGGTGCTGGACCGGGACGGCGTGTGGTTCAGGCCGGAAGGCGACGGCTTCATCGGTGGCATCGCGCCGGCAGCGAATCGCGATCCGGAGGCAGACGGCGATTTCGAGCCGGACCACGCGATGTTCGAGGAATGCGTCTGGCCGGCACTCGCGCATCGCGTGCCCGCGCTGGAAAGCCTGCGCGTCGTCAGCGCGTGGGCCGGGCATTACGAGGTGAACGCGCTGGACCATAACGGCGTGATCGGCCCGCACGACGAGCTGGAGAACTTCGTGTTCGCGTCCGGATTTTCAGGCCATGGCGTGATGCACGCGCCAGCGACGGGGCGCGGCGTGGCGGAGCTGATCGTCCATGGCCGCTACCGCACGCTCGACCTGTCGCCGCTCGGCTACGACCGCATCCGCGACAGCCGACCGCTGACCGAGACCGCCGTTTACTGAGCCACGTCAAGCCGTGACGCCGCGCCATGGGCAGGTCGGACCCGCGTTAGAATGTAATGTTCTAATTAACGATAATGCGATATCGATTTCGTTGACTTGAGGACAATACAAATTTATCTATAATTTGAATGGCGCATAAGTCGGCGGAATGTTGCGGTGTTTGTCTTGGTAAAATACCAAAAAATCGGCGGAAATACTATATCTCTTGATTTTTAACCGACCCCGTTAGGGAAAGGCTTCATCGAAGCCTTCCGGAGGCCGCTTAAGCAGTATCAGGCGAATTGAGGCGAGCTTTAGGAACGCGAGCGCGTTGCGCTTCCGGTTCTCGAAGTCCTTGGCCAAGCGGCGGCACCGATCGAGCCATGCCAGTGTACGCTCGACAACCCAGCGGCTGGGCGAGACGACAAAGCCTTTGGCAGCATCGGCGTGCTTGACGATCTCAATCCGCATTGTGGTCAGCAACTTGGCCGCGCCTTGTTCGACGCGAAGCCCAAGGTAGCCACCGTCAGGTTACTTGGATAGTGCAACTCATCGCGGTTGTATCGGGGACGGGTTTCCGTGGCCCGCATCGCCGGCGGACTCTCCAGATGAGCGGCCCGACTTGAATCCAAGACGATTTGTATCGCCCAAGAAGGTTCCGGACGAAAACTGAGGATTTCAGGCGGATTGCCACCCGCTACAAGCGAACCCGTCGTGCATCTCCATATATGCTATTCACCGTCAGCGCACTCATCTGGACAGAATGAGTATCGACGCGCTCGTGCACTAAGTAGAGCACTTTCGCAACCGCCTCGCAGGTCATGCCATCATCCAGCAGCGCCGGCGCATCGGCCCGGCGTGCCAGCCGGTGCGCGGCCAAGCCGTCACGAGCAAGCTCGATCAGGTCCCTGCGGGGTTCAGGGTCAAGGAAGCCGCCACGGATCCTGCGGCTGAGGAGAACCCTAGTGCCATTGATTTGTAAGCTATTTTCCGGATCCTGGAAGAGTTAGAGTTTGTCTTTAAAATGAAATACAATCACAAAAGATTGAATTTCCGGCTTATTTTATTGACTTTCACTCCTGCGCAAGCGTAATGATTATACAACGCCCCAAAAATAAGACGACCTTTACGATACTGGACATACGATGCCAAATGTTCCGCCTTCGCCCACCCTGCTCAACGACATCGTGGGGACGTCGAACAATGGAATCCAACTCGATGCCACGACAATCGTTGCCAATGACGGCAGCGTTCAGGGTGGTGCCTCGGGTATTGTCGAAGGCGCTACGGGCACGATTTTTAACGACGGCAGCATCACCGGGACGTCAGCCAACGGCGTAGTCCAGGGCGCAACCGCCGCACTTACCAATTCAACTGGAGCGAGCATTCAGGGCGGTGTTAACGGCGTCTCTGATGCCGCAACGGCTCAAATCGCCAATCACGGGTCTATCACCGGCAAAACCGGTGACGGCCTACATTTTGCTGCTACCGGGACTGTCCTCAACGCGGCGGGCGGCACGATTGAAGGTGGGAACTTCGGCATTGAAGGGGCGGCGACCGCCTCTATCGTAAACGATGGCGTCATCTCTGGCTTGGCGGCGGACGGCATCGACCTTGCGGCGACGGGCACCGTCACGAACACGTCTGCCGGCGTCATCAAGGGCGTCGTCAACGGTGTTGTCGAGGCAGCTACCGGGATTGTCGTGAACGACGGTCTGATCTCGGGTGGCAGCGGTTTTGGTGTCGAACTTCTGTCGGCTGGCACCGTGAGAAACGCCGGCACGATCAAAGGAGCCAGCACAGCCGTATCTTTCGATGCCAGCGGCATCAACCGGCTGGTGGTCGATCCCGGCGCAGTGTTCAACGGGATCGTCAGTGCCAATTCCGGCGGCTCGAACACGATCGAGCTCGGGGCTGGCACCGGATCGCTGGCGGATTACGGCAAAAACTTCCTGAATTTCCAGACCATCCAGGTCGATGCAGGCGCTCATTGGACGATCTCAGGCGGCAACGCGATCGATCCGTCCGCCATCAACGTGGCGGCGGGCGCCAGCCTTATCTACAACGGCGTGCTGTATGGAACGACGCAGTCGTCCGGTGCTGCCGCGGCCCCGGTGGTCCTCGCGGCCGGCACAACATACGTCAATAAGTCGTCCATCGCAGGGCTGACCATCGGCGCCAACGGCGACGTGCTGAACGATGGTGCGGTCTCCGGCAACACATTCGGTATTTCCTCGGGCGCCGGCGGGTCGGTGACAAATGCGTCGTCGGGCACCATCAATGGCAGCACCGACGGCCTGTCGACCCTTGCAAACGACACGATCTACAACGCTGGAACGATCGCTGGCGCGGGCGGCTTCGGCATCGGGACCGGCGCTGGCAGCACAGTGTCCAACGTGGGCTCGGTGCAGGGCAGCAGCACGGGTCTGTCCGGCGGTGCCAATGTCCTGGTCGACAATACGGGTAGCATCACCGGGGCATCCGGCACTGGTATCGCACTGGGCGCCACCACGCGCATCGCCAATGAAGGCAGTGTCAGCGGTGGGCTGGTAGGTATCAGCGAAGGCGCAACCGGAACCGTCTTCAACACCGGCACCATCGAGGGCAAACAATCCAGCGGCGTCACGCAGGGGGCAACGGCCACTCTGACGAACACTGGGTCCGGAAGCATCATCGGCGGCGCCGATGGAGTGGTGCAGGGCGCGACGGGCCGTGTGGCGAACGATGGTGTCATCACCGGCAAGGCAGGCGATGGCCTGCGCATGGCTGCCACCGCGACCGTTATCAACGGGGCGCAGGGACAGATCACCGGTAGCCAATTCGGCATCGAGGCCGCCGCCACCGCAACCATCACAAACGCCGGTTCAATCACCGGTCTTGCGCAGGACGGCGTCAACCTCGCTGCGACCGGCACTCTTATCAATACCGCGTCTGGCACGATCACCGGGCAGGCATCTGGTGTTGTGGAGGCGGTCACGGCCATCGTCATCAACGATGGGTCAATAACCGGCGTAATCGGCTTCGGCGTGAATCTTCTGGCCGGTGGCCAGGTTACGAACCGCGGCTCCATCGGCGGCCAGAACGTCTCGGTCAATTTCGGCGGGGCCAATGCGAACCTGCTGGTGGTCGATGCTGGGGCCACGTTCGCGGGCAAGGTCGTTGCAGGCGCCAGCGCCGCCAACACCATCGAATTGGGTTCGGGCTCCGGCAGCCTTTCCAACTATTCCTCCAACTTTGCCAATTTCCAAACCCTTGCCGTGGACGACGGCGGCCACTGGAACATCACTGGCGTCGCTGGAAATGTCCCAACCTCCATCACGCTCGGCGCCGGTGCGACACTGACGTTTGACGGCGTAGCCCAAACCGGCACGGCGACCACAAACCCGCTGACGTTTGCTGCGGGCACGTCGTTCGACAATGCCGATTCTATCGGTGCCAGCACTGGCATCGTCATGGGCGCGAACGCCGCAGTGCTGAACTCGGGCACGATCTCGGGCAGCACACTCGACGGCGTCGACACAGGTGCGGGCGGTGCCATCACCAATACGTCGTCTGCGACCATCAGCGGCGGCGGCAATGGATCCGTCACCGGCGCAAACGAGAGCGTTTTCAATGCAGGTCAGGTGCGTGGTGCCGGGGGTGAAGGCATCAACACCGGCGCCGGCAGCACAATCACCAATGTCGGACAAATCAAGGGCAGTGGTTCGGGCATCCTCGGTGGTGCCAACGTCTATGTCGACAACATCGGCAAGACGAACTACACGACAAAAGACTCGCCGGTTAATTTGATCGGAACACCGAACGGTGTGACCGCAACGGTGTCCGTAGGTTCGGTGGTCGTATTCAACCTGAAAGGTAGTGCGGGCACGTTCGGCATCACCTCAAGCTCTGGATCAAGCGTAACCATCAACAACACCGTTGATGTTCCCAGCGTCATCAACCTCGAGACGAACGGCGGCGTGATCAACATTGGAACGCTGGCCGGCACTACGGCAATCTACAATGTGACGGTTGACGCTGGTGGCCAATTTGCCGCGGGCAACACGTTCCTGGGTCTCTTGAACAGCAGCAGTATCGTGTATTCCGGCACGGGCGGGACCATCGTTCTCGGGACGTCTAATGATTTCGTGGAACTTTCTTTTGTTCCACACATCGATAATCTCACGGGTCGATCAGATGTGATCGACGAACTGGGACTGAATTTCGATGGCATGACAGGCTACAAAGTGACCGGAGAGCCCGGCCACGTGCAGACCGTCAACATATCCGACAGTGCCGGCAATTTCATCTTCAACACGGTCGGTTCGAATCTGACCGCCGGAAGATTCACTTCCACGAACCTGAACGCCGGGACGCTGCAATTTTCTCGGGACGTTGTCGGTGGTACGCTCATCACGGTTTGCTTCCTGCGTGGCACACGGATTGCGACACCGGGTGGAGAACGTTTGATCGAGGCCCTCAAGGTCAACGATCTCGTCACGACCGCCGACGGCCAAACCTTCCCGATCCGCTGGATCGGGGTAAACACCATTTCGACACGCTTCGCTGATCCCATACGTAACCTGCCGATCCGCATCCAAGCGGGAGCACTGGCGGAAAATATGCCGGTGCGCGACCTCCTTGTCTCCCCCGGCCACGCGATGTTTATCGACGGCCTTTTGATCCATGCCGGGGCGCTGGTGAACGGCGTTACCATTACCCGTGAGACGACCATGCCCGAAACGTTCGTGTACTATCACGTCGAACTGGAGAACCACGCCCTGATCCTGGCCGAAGGTGCTCCGGCAGAAACCTTCATCGATAATAT
>JANXXW010000533.1 GCA_025350425.1 Rhodospirillales bacterium | reverse complement strand
CAGGCGGGTGACGCCGACCTGCTTGGTGCTGCCGTCCGCCAACTCGATCTCGATGGTCCCTGCGCCGACGACGGGGTGCGCGAACTGGCTGATCTGGTAGCCTGCCGGCAGGTCGGCGTAGAAGTAGTTCTTGCGGTCGAACCGGCTGACCAAGTTGACGTGGGCGTTGAGCCCAAGGCCCGTGCGCACGGCCTGCGCCACGCATTCGCGATTGATCACCGGCAACATGCCGGGGAACGCCGCGTCCACGAAGCTCACCTGCGTATTCGGCTCACCGCCATAGGTGGCTGACGCTCCGGAGAAGAGCTTGGACTTGCTGATGACCTGGGCATGGACTTCGAGCCCGATTACCACCTCCCATGTGCCAGTGCTGCCTTCGACTGTATAGGTCATGCTGCGGCTCCCGCGCGCATCGGCGGCAGGGCGGTGAACCCAGCGGCCCGTTCCAATGCGGCGCTTACCGCAAACACCGTTTCCTCATCGAACGGACGCCCGATCACCTGAAGCCCGAGCGGCAGGCCGGCATTGTCCAGGGCCGCCGGCACGGACATGCCGGGAACACCGGCCATGTTGGCGGGCACGGTAAACACGTCGTTCAGATACATCTTGATCGGATCATCCATCTTTTCTCCCTGCGCGAACGCCGCCGAGGGTGTCGAGGGCGTGACGAGAGCGTCCACGTCGTGGAACGCACGAGTGAAATCCCGCAGGATGAGCGCCCTCACCTTCTGCGCCTTGAGGTAGTAGGCGTCGTAGTAGCCGGCCGAAAGGACATAGGTGCCGATCATGATGCGCCGCTTTACCTCGGCGCCGAAGCCAGTGGCGCGGGTAGCCTCGTATAGTTCGGTGAGATCGGCGCCGTTTTCGCGCAGGCCGAACCGCACGCCGTCATAGCGCGCCAGATTGGAGGAAGCTTCGGCGGGGGCCACGATGTAGTAGGTCGCCAATCCATACTTGGTATGGGGCAGCGACACGTCCACGATCTCGGCGCCCTCGGAGCGCAGCCAGCCCAGACCGCGCTGCCACATCGCCTCGATCTCAGGGGGCGTCCCGTCCATCCGGTATTCGCGCGGCACGCCGATACGCAAGCCCCGCACGCCCCGCGCGCAGGCGGCGGCGAAGTCAGGCACCCCAATATCGGCGCTGGTGCTGTCCTTGGGATCGTGGCCCGCCATGGAGCCGAGCAGGATGGCGCAGTCCTCGACGGTACGGGCGATCGGGCCGGCCTGGTCGAGCGAGGAGGCGAAGGCGACGACGCCCCACCGGCTGCACCGTCCATAGGTCGGCTTGATGCCTGCAACGCCACAGAAGCTTGCGGGCTGGCGGATGGAGCCCCCGGTATCGGTCGCGGTGGCTCCCAGCGCCATGCGGGCGGCGACCGCCGAGGCGGAACCGCCAGAGGAGCCACCGGGCACGAGACGGGCATTGCCGCCGGGCTGAGACCAGGGATTGGTGACCGCGCCGTATGCGGAGGTCATATTGGAGGAGCCCATTGCGAACTCGTCCAGATTGGCCTTGCCGAGGAACACCGCGCCGTCCCGCAGGAGGTTGGCCGAGACCGTGCTCTCGTATGGCGGGATGAAGTTGGACAGGATGTTGCTGCCCGCCGTGGTGCGGACACCCTCGGTGCAGAACAGATCCTTGATAGCGAGGGGAATCCCGGTCAGCGGACCATGCTCGCCACGTGCCAGCGCCGCATCCGCCGCATCCGCCTGGGTAAGGGCACGGTCGGCGGTGACGGTGATGTAGGCGTTCAGCGTCGGGTTCAACGCCTCGATAGCGTCGAGATAGGCGGCCGTGAGTTCCCGCGCGGAGATCTGCTTGGAACGCAGAGCGGCGCGAGCCTGGGCGAGGGTGAGATCGAACATCACTCAACCACCTTGGGCACGGCGTAGAATTCGCCTTCGCGTTCGGGGGCGTTGGCCAGGACAAGGTCACGGATATTGCCGTCGGTGACGATGTCCTCGCGCATCTTCATGGCCATCTGGGCGCCACCGGTCAGTGGCTCGATACCTTCCACGTCCACCTCGTTGAGTTGCTCGATCCAGCCAAGAATGCCGTTCAACTCCTGTTCGAGCTGGGTAGCCTGCCAGTCGTCGATGCGGATGCGGGCAAGTTTCGCGATGCGACGAATCGTCGCTGGGTCGAGCGCCATGATTTTCCTTAGGGGAACGGAAGAGGTCGGACCATAACCACGCCCATGCCCCTGTTCAACATGGCCGAGCTACGCGCGAGGATTGCGCCCGGGATGCGGCTGATCGGGCTCGATCCGGGATCGCGCGTGATCGGGGTCGACTTG
>JANXXW010000178.1 GCA_025350425.1 Rhodospirillales bacterium | reverse complement strand
GCCGAGGGCGGCTGGATGCCAAAACCGAGGAAACTCAGCGACGCCACAGTGAAGATGGCGTAGCCGAGCCGCACCGTGGTCTCGACGAGAACGGCGGGCAGCACGTTGGGCAGGATCTCCACGAACATAATATGCAGCGCGCCCTCGCCACGCAATTCGGCGGCGGCGACGTAGTCGAGGCTGCGTTCCGATAAGACGGCGGCGCGGACGGTGCGCGCGATGAGCGGCGTGAAGATCAACCCGATGACGGCGATGACGGTGCTGGACGAGGGTCCGAGCGCCACCAGCGCCACCAGGGCCACGATGATGAGCGGAAGCGCGAGCAGCATCTCGATGACGCGGCCGAGGACAAGGTCGATCACGCCGCCGGCATAGCCGGTCAACAGGCCCAGCGAGGTGCCGAGCACGGTGGCTATCAGGGTCGCAAGCGGTGCCACCGACAGGATGGGCCGCGCGCCGACGATTACGCGGGAGAAGATGTCGCGGCCGAGTTGGTCGGTGCCGAACCAGTGCGCCGCGGACGGCGGGGCGAGCGTATTCATCAAGTCGTCGGCGTAGGGGTCGATCGGGACGACGGAGGGGCCGAACAGAGCGCAGCACAGCCAGAACAGCACAATGCCGGTGCCGGTGAGGAAGACGCCCGACCGCAGCACGAGGTGCAGGCGCGATCGCATTGCCGAGGCCGCCGGCACCGTGCTCGCCAACGTCGCACTCATATCAGGCCATCCCGGCGCGAAGCCTGGGGTCGAGCACGGCATAGAGGGAGTCGGCGATCAGCGTCGCCAGCACGTAGACGGCGCCCACGGTCAAGATGCCGGCTTCCAGCATGGGAAAATCCTTCATGCGGGCAGCGTTCAGGATGAGGCTGCCGATGCCTTGGTAGCGAAACAGCGCCTCCACCACGACCAGGCCGCCGATCATCGAGCCGAGCTGCGAGGCGATGACGGTGATGGTTGGGAGCAGGGCGTTGCGCAGCACGTGCCGGGTGATGACGGTGCGACGTGGCAGGCCCTTCAACACAGCGGTACGGGTGTAGTCGGCGTCAAGCGCCTGCAGCGTGCCGGCCCGGGCCATGCGCGCGATGTAACCGAACAGCACCAGCACCAGCGGCAGCGCCGGGAGGATCAGGTGGCGGAGCTGCTCCAGCGCGCCGGTGCCGGGCCGGGTTGCGGCCGAGATCGGTAGCCAGCGCAGCCAGACGCCCACGATCAGGATCAGGAGGATGGATGAGACGAATTCCGGCACGATCGTCAATGAGAGGCCGGCGACGCTGATCACCCGGTCCTGCCATTGTCCCGCCCGGCTCGCCGCATAGACCCCGGCGCCGATCGACAACGGCACGACGATGACGAAGGCGACCGCGGCGAGCTTGAGCGAATTCGCCAGCGCCATGGCCACGAAGGGCGTGACCGAGGAACGGAACGCATAGGACTGCCCCATGTCGCCGGCTACGAAGTGGCTGATCCAATCCGCATACATTAGTAAAGGCGGACGGTCGGTGCCGAGCTGGTGGTTGAGCGAGGCCACGGCATCCGGGTCCGCCAGCGGGCCCAGGATGGCGCGGCCGACGTCGCCCGGCAGCAACTGGGCGCCGGCGAATATCGCGATGCTGAGCAGCAGCAGCGTGACCATGCCGGCGCTCAACCGGCGAACAATAAGGCGCGCGAGTTTCATGGTCGCGCCGCTGCCCATATCGCTGGGGCGCCGTGCCGATGCAGCGTCGGGCGCCCTGCCATGCCGCTAGGCTCCCTCTGCGCGGCGTGCTGATCGATCAGAAGCCCGTCGCGAAACGTCGACGAACACCTGACCGCGCACTTTATGCGACCGCAGTGTTTTGCAGGAACAACTGCGAGATAGCCGTCTTTTCAACGCCGGTGACGCCGCTGCCGGTAGCAGAGAGGTGGCTATAGAAATAAGCAAATATGACCGGCGTTTCGTCCAGCAGGACAGTGCCGATCTTGCCGGCAGCGGCACGCTGGACGCCGAGGTCGGTGGCGGCGACGTAGTCGGCCACCAGCTTATCGTACTCGGGATTCTTGAAGCGCGCCGAGTTCCAGGCGCCGGTGCTGACCAAGGGTGCCGCGAGCAGCACGTTCGGCACGCCGCGATGACCGTAATCGGTCATGCCAAACTCGGAATCGATCCAGTCTGAGGTGCCGGGCTTGGCGGAGCCGTAATAGGCAGCCTGATCCTCGATCTTGAGGTTGAGCTTGATCCCGATCGAGGCGCAGGCGTTCTGGATCAGGACTGCGAAGTCCGGCATTTCTCCGACCCGCATAGTGGTAAAGGTGGCCTCAAAGCCCTTCTCCATCCCGGCCTCGGCCATTAGGGCGCGGGCGCGTTCCACGTCCTTCTTCCGCTGGGGTACTGTGGGGTCGGACGACGGGTAGATGGGTGCGATCGGCGACTCGTTGCCGACCTCCGCATTGCCGCGGAACAGGCCGGCTACCAGGCCGGGGCGGTCCAGCGTCAGCGCGATTGCCTGGCGCACCCGCTTGTCCCCGAATTTGGGGGAGTCGGTTTTCATATGGATCTGACGGTGCGCAGAGGACCGCAGCTTCAGCACCTTGACGTCCGCGTCATTCATGAGGCCCTGGCCGCCCTGCACGGTAAACTGTGTGATGACATCGACCTGGCCACCTTGAAGCGCCAGGATCTGAGGCTGCTGGTCGTTGAAGAAACTGAACTCCGTCCGGGCCGGCAGCACGGCACCGCCCCACCAGTCGGGATTTCGCACGAAGCTCGCGCCGACGTTGGGCGTGAAGCGGTCCAGCTTGAACGGGCCGGTGCCCATGAAGGTCTTTTGAAAGTCTCCGGCGTAATCGGCTGGAAGGATGATCGAGTTGTAGTTCCCGGAGCTGAGGTAGTACGGGAAATTGCCGTTGGGAGCGTCGAGGTGGAACGCTACCGTCAGGTCGTCAACCTTGCGGGTGCCGCCCAACGACAGCACGCCGCGGAAGGCCGAGAGCGCGTTTGAGCCATTTTTGGGGTCGGCGAGGCGGTCCATGGTGGCGACGACGTCAGCGGCAGTCATGATGCGGCCATCGTGGAATTTCACGCCCGGGCGCAGCTTGAACGTCCACACGTCCCCTGCGCTGTTAGGTGCCCAGGACAATGCCAACATGGGCCGCACCGTGAGGTCGGGCAGGTCGCGCACCAGGAACTCGCCGACCTGCTGCAGCAAGATGAGACCGCCAGTATTGGCGACGCTCACCGGTTCGACTGCGCCGGATGGCGCCTGTTGCGCGACCCGGATAATGGAGCCGGGCTTGCCTTGCGCTTGAGCTGGCCGCGCCTTGATGCCTAGAATGGCGGCCAGCAGCGGGACGGCGATTCCTACCCGGCTGCCGTGCCGCAACAGGCCGCGGCGGTCGAGTCTTCCCGCCAGGAACTCGTCGATCACGTGGTTCTCGATCGCTCCAGAACGTCGGCGCAGCATGTCTAACAAAACAATTTTCGGGACCATCGGCATGCTCCAGGAAACGATATGTCTATCGCGCCGCAATTATGCGTCAGGCGCAAGAAAATTCGCCGCGCTGTCAGGAATGTTCGCTTACGTATTGTCCGGCGGTGTCGCAGTACCAGTCGGTGAAGCGCAGCACGAGCGACTCTGACTGCTCGGAATACGGGCCGGGAACGAAGCCCATGGAGTT
>JANXXW010000168.1 GCA_025350425.1 Rhodospirillales bacterium | reverse complement strand
CCAGAGCAGTCCCACATCGTCGGCGACGTGGAAGGCGTAGCCGGGCGTCTTGGTGTATGGCGTGTCCGACACGGCCTGGCGCTTGGATTTGTCGATCGGAGACTGACCGTGCTTTGCGGTCACGATGATCAACGTCGAGTCGGACAGCCCGTGCTCGGCCAGTTCGCCCTTTATCCGGCCTAGCGCGTTGTCGACGTAGGCGAGTTGCAGGGTCAGCGCGTCGCCGGGCGTCGCGTTCGCGTCGAGGTAGCCGCCCGTGAGGCCCGCATCGTCCAGCAGGCCTCCAGTTGCCAGCTTCTGCCCGACGCTTACGGACTGGAAGTTCATCCCAAAGATGTTCGGCACCGGCGCCGCATGGCTGCCCGTGCTGTCGCGGCCATCGATCTCGTGCAGAACCGCCTGAACCTTGACCTCGTCGTTGTCGCGAGTCGCCTTGAAGCTGCTCGTGTTATTCTTGGTCGTATTGCCCGCGACGGGGATCAGCGAGTTGATCTCCGGCGTAAACAGATCGTTGATCCCCGCGCCCGACGGCCCGTTCAGGATATCGTAGGCTGGATGCTTGTCCGCCCAAGCAGTGTGTCCGCCGGCCGCATGAATGACTTCGAACAGGGTGTTTACCCGAAGAAACTGATGCGGATACAGCGGCTTGCACGCACCGGACACTTTGGACAGCGGTAGTTGGGCCGGGTCGATCTGGGTCAACGGCTTTCCCAGCGTGCCGCCGGCGTTCAGCAGGTTCATGTCCTTGTCGATGTTCTCCGCAAACTGCACCTCGGTGCCGGGATCGCCAACGCAGTTGGAGCCGGGGGCGAACAGCTTGCGGTCGTAGCTGTCGTCATAAAATACGCCGGTCGAGCGTGACGTCCCGCCGGTGGCCTGGGCGATCATGCCGGGAAACGAGTCTGACGGTCCTGTCGTGAAGGCGTGCCGGTAGACGGCGCCATGCCGCGCGAGGCCGGCAAGCGCCCCGTCGGAATGCGCGGGGTCGGCGATCCAAAGCGCTAGATCAACCGCATGCAGGCCGTCGACGTTGATCAGAAGTACACGTGAATAGCGGCCCTTGTCGCGGCCGGCATCGTCACTCTGCGCGATTGCTGGAACAGCAGCGGCACCGAGAAGTGCCGAGGCAGCACACACAGTTGCGAGTAGATGAATTCTCACGAGTTCGTTTTCCTGTCTATTATGTAACAAACAGGGATACGTTAACTTCGATCCAAATATCTTAATCGTTAACTTTCGATGATAGCTTGATAGAAATTCCTGAAACGCAATTATTTTGCATATGTATTCTGCAATGACTTACAAATCTGCGATGTGGCAGACATGAAATGATTGAAGAGATACCGCATTGTGCCGCCAATTGTCGGCTTTGAGCCCTTTGGGGCGCTTCGTATCCTTACGGCATTGCAAGCATCGCCAACGTTTACTGGCGAGACAAAAAAAGCAGGTGAGCAGGAGAACCTCTCCCACTCACCTGCGACGCCTAAGCCCAGGCACGAGCCACCGCATCACTGAATGCGACAAATATCCATTCGGCCCACTCGGTTATCGGGCCGCGCGGAACAGACCTTAGTGAACAGTCTCCTGTTCCCGCTCGCTGCCACCCTCGTCGCCGTCACCATCTCCATCACCGTCGCTGTCGCCTTCACCGTCCGCCTTGGTCGCGGGTGGTGCGCTGGCTTCAGTGTATTCGAACTCAAGCTTCTTATCCTTGAGCCCGACCACCACGGAGCCACCCTTCACCAGCTTGCCGAATAGTAGCTCCTCGGCGAGAGGCTTCTTGATGTATTCCTGGATGACACGCGCCAGCGGACGTGCGCCGTTCAGGCGGTCATAGCCACGCTCTGCCAGCCACTCCTTGGCTGCCGAGCTTAGCTCAATCGTCACGTTTCGATCCGCCAGCTGGGCCTCAAGCTGCATCACGAACTTCTCGACCACGGATCCGACCACTTCCTGACTGAGCGATGCGAACGGGATGGTAGCGTCCAGCCGGTTACGGAACTCCGGCGTGAACATCCGCTTGATCGCCTCATCGTCCTCGCCCACTCGCGCTTCGCGACCGAAGCCGATGGCCTCCTTGGCCATGTCAGCAGCACCCGCATTGGTGGTCATGATCAGGATGACGTTACGGAAATCTACGATCTTGCCGTTGTGATCGGTCAGCTTGCCGTGATCCATGACCTGCAACAGGATGTTGAACAGGTCGGGATGCGCCTTTTCGATCTCATCCAACAGCAACACGGAATGTGGATGCTGGTCGATGCTGTCGGTCAGCATGCCTCCCTGGTCGAAGCCCACGTAGCCCGGTGGCGCACCGATCAGGCGGCTGATGCTATGCCGCTCCATGTATTCGCTCATGTCGAATCGGATCAGCTCGATCCCCAGGGTGTTGGCCAACTGGCGCGCAACCTCGGTCTTGCCCACACCAGTCGGCCCGCTGAACAGGTAGTTGCCAATCGGCTTCTCCTGGTCCCGCAGCCCGGCACGCGACAACTTGATCGCCGCCGCCAAGGCATCAATCGCCTTGTCCTGGCCGAATACCATGCTGCGCAAGTCGCGCTCGAGGTTCCGAAGCGTTTCCTTGTCGTCGGTCGACACCGCCTTGGGGGGGATGCGAGCGATCTTGGCCACGATCTCTTCGACGTCCTTCAGGGTCACGGTCTTGCGACGCTTCCCCTCAGGCTGAAGCATCCGGCTCGCGCCAACCTCGTCGATCACGTCGATCGCCTTGTCCGGCAGCTTACGGTCGTGGATATACTTGACCGAAAGCTCGACAGCTCCCCGTATTGCCTCGTCGGTGTAGCGAACCTTGTGGTGCTTCTCGTAATTCGACTTGAGGCCGCGCAGGATCTTCACCGCGTCCTCAGTGGAGGGCTCGTTCACATCTATCTTCTGGAAGCGCCGCACCAGGGCGCGATCCTTCTCGAAGTAGTTGCGGAACTCCTTATACGTCGTGCTGCCGATGCAGCGCATCGTGCCCGAAGCCAACGCCGGCTTCAGCAGGTTGGAGGCGTCCATCGCGCCGCCGCTGGTAGCGCCAGCACCGATCACCGTGTGGATCTCGTCGATGAACAGAATGGCATTGGGATGGGCCTCAAGCTCGGTCACAACCGCCTTGAGCCGCTCCTCGAAATCGCCGCGATAGCGGGTTCCCGCCAGCAACGCGCCCATATCCAGCGCGAAGATCGTGGACTTCGCCAACACCTCCGGCACATCGCCTTCAACGATGCGCTTGGCCAGACCCTCGGCAATCGCGGTCTTGCCCACGCCGGGATCACCGACGTACAGCGGATTGTTCTTGGTCCGCCGGCATAGGATCTGGATCGTCCGCTCGATCTCGAGCTCTCGCCCAATGAGTGGATCGATCTTTCCGGACATCGCCTTCTTGTTCAGGTTCACGCAGTAATTGCCCAGCGCGTCCTGACCGCGACGGCCCGACTTCTCCTCGCGCTCGCCCTCGCCGGTCGGCTCACCACCAGAACCGCCGCCATTGGAGCCGGAAGAGCCGGTGCCCTGGGCTGGACGCTGGGAAGAACGGCCCGGCGCCTTCGCGATGCCGTGGCTGATGAAGTTCACCGCATCAAGGCGGGTCATGTCCTGGGTCTGCAGGAAATACACCGCGTGGCTCTCGCGCTCGCTGAACAACGCGACCAGCACGTTGGCGCCGGTTACCTCGTCGCGCCCGGAGGACTGCACGTGGATGGCTGCTCGCTGGACCACACGCTGGAATCCAGCAGTGGGCTTCGGCTCACCGGGACGGTCGGTTGCGAGACCGGACAAATCCTTGTCCAGGAACTCGGTCAAATCACCACGCAGCTTGTCGAGATCCACACCGCAAGCACGCAGCACGGTTGCCGCGTCGGTGTCATCGACCAGCCCGAGCAATAGATGCTCCAGGGTCGCGTATTCATGGCGCCGTTCGCTGGCGAGGGACAGGGCGCGATGTAGCGTCTGTTCGAGATTTCTTGAGAGCATGAGACAAACGCTCCTTAGGGGCATTTCGACAGCGAGGGCTGCCGTTTCAGGGGGGGGCATCAGGCGAGTCACTGAGATACTTGAACGAATGCGCGTGTCACGCATTCAAATTCTCATGCAATCATACTTAAAGTGTAGCTGTTCCGTTTCCCCCCGGCTGGATAGCTAGGTATTGAGCGATGCGAAGCACCAGGGGCGGCGCGGTTTCGCGTTATTCTTTCTCGATCGTGCATTGAAGAGGATGCTGGTTCTGCCGGGCTAAATCCATCACCTGGGTTACCTTCGTCTCGGCTACCTCGTAGGTGAACACCCCACACACTCCAACGCCGCGACGATGGACATGCATCATGATGCGAGTGGCCTCGTCCCGCGTTTTTTGGAAAAAACGCTCAAGCACGTGCACAACGAACTCCATCGGAGTGTAATCGTCGTTCAGCATCAATACCTTGTACATCGCCGGCTTGCGCGTTTTTGGGCGCGCCTTGACCACGACGCCGATGTTGGGCTCGTCTCCGCCTCGCTCGATCCGACCATCGTCCCTGCGCTTGTCTCCGTCGCTCATCATCTCAAACATTCGCTCGCGCAATCCAGTTCCTATGGGCGGGCCAAGCTCGACAGTCGGTATGGTCCACAATCCCGCTCATGAAAGATTGGTCGGACGGCTCCACGGGGCAAGGCCAAAAGAAAAGGCCCAGGGTTGCCCCTGGGCCTCCATCCCGTCCGAAGTGGATTGGGAACTCAGGCGGTGCGGCCGAACTTCTCGACTGCGAGGGTCACGCGGGCGGTGATCGGCGCCAGCGTCTGTTCGACCAGCTTCATGGAAGCATCGGTCAGCTTGCTGGTCTCGGTCACGGCGGCGCCCATCGATGTGCGCGTCAGGCTGGACTGCAGTTCAATCGCTTCCTTCATCGACTTCACGCCAGCCAGTGCCTTCCAGGTGGACACGGTCTGGTCCATCTGGGCTTGCGCCGTGGCGGCAAAGCTCTTGGAGAGGTCCTGCACGCCGGCAGCCCAGATCTGGCCGCACTTCATCATGGCCTCGACATTGCCCTGGCCGAACGAAACGAACTCTTCTGCACTCTTCATGGTCTTCTCCATTACGGCATTTGCCGACTGATGTGTTACGGCGACTGGCGTGGTTATCACGGTCGCCTGCGCCAGGACGATCGTTTGGGGTGCGACAGGTTCGGAGGCGGATGCGGGAGCCGCGTCCATGGCCAACGAATTCGCAGAATGAGTGTTTGCCTCGACGGTCGCCTTCGCGACCTCCTGGACCACTTCGAGGACGGTCAACGGTGCCGCTACTGGATCGGCCGCGACAGACTTGCCGGTCACGGGCTTGGTTGGGGCCGGAGTATTGACTGAGGTTTTGCCTGCCATTGTCATATTCTTTCAACTGCTCGCCTTGACGGCGATATTGTTGCAAGCCTCTGGACGAATTGTTTGCTGGCCAAAAGCTTATGCTGCAGTGCAGCAAGAGGTGTCTATCCGTGTCGAAGTGCTTTGGTCAAGCAGTTTTGCTGCGCCGCACAAAAGTTTTCGTGAACGCAATTTGACACGAGCGGTAAGTCCCCAGTCGCCACCATACCGGCGGCTTCTAAGTGGTTAGATATACTGGATTCGTGATTAACTCGTATGGACTTGCGACTAGGTGGTTTATAGACTTCGAGGTCTAACGGGAGATCACGATATGGTCGGTTGGCGACGCCGTTTCGGCAATCGGCGGGCGGCGGGATTGGCGGTGCTGCTGGCGATGCTGGCGTGGAGTTCAGTGGCATGGGCACAGATCGGGTCCGACCGCTACAGTTCCATCGTGATCGAGGCACGAGGCGGCAACGTTCTTTCGGCGGCCAACCCGGATGCACCGCGTTATCCCGCCAGCCTGACAAAAATGATGACACTGTATATGGTGTTCGAGGCGCTCCGGGACCGTCGTATCGGGCTCGATGAACTCGTCCCGGTCAGCCTGCACGCCGCCTCGATGTCGCCCACCAAGCTTGGCCTTTTGCCGGCGACCCGCATCACGGTGGAGGAAGCCATCCTCGGCCTCGTCACGCGGTCCGCCAACGACGCGGCCGCGGCGCTTGGCGAGATGCTGGGAGGCGACGAGGACCGGTTCGGCCAAGCCATGACCCTGCGCGCGCGGGCACTAGGCATGACGCAGTCCACCTTCCGCAATGCATCCGGGTTGCCCGATCCCGAGCAGATCAGCACTGCGCGGGACCTTGCCATGCTGGCGCGCCGGCTGATCACGGACTTCCCCAATGAATACCGTTATTTCAGCACACCCAGCTTCGTGTTCCACGGGCAGACCATCTTCAATCACGACATGATGCTGCAGCGGTATCCGGGCGCCGACGGCCTCAAGACCGGCTACACCATCGCCGCCGGGCACAACCTGACCACATCGGCGGTGCGCGGCGATGTGCGCCTGATCGGCGTGGTCCTGGGCGCCGCCTCCAACCCCGAGCGCGACGCACATATGATGGCGTTACTGGACCAGGGGTTCGAGCGCATGGACGTGCCAGTCGCGATGGTGCATCGCGACGTCCCGCAAGGCCGCATGGGCCTCATGGCTTCGGCGATTGCGTCGCCTCCGCCCTTATTACGCCGCACCTCTATCCGCCGCGGCGGATCATCGGAACAGCCGCGCGCGGTTTCCGTGGCGATTTCGAAGGCGGCCGCCGCACCGCGCAAGGAGAAAGTCGCCGAGCACGGCGGGAAGGCCGCTTACCATGGCTGCGCCGGGCCGCACTGCCCGGCCTGATCTCAGATCTCGTCCCGCCCGTCCGCGAACTCCACGTCGCGATGGACATACACGCTCATCAGCAACCCAAACCCGATCAGCACCATGATCATGGCCGATCCGCCGTGGGAGACCAGCGGCAGCGGCACGCCGCCTACGGGGATCACACCCATCACCATGGCGATATTGACGAAGACGTACATGAAAAAGTTCATGCTGATCCCGAGCGCCACCAGCCGCCCGAACTGATGGCGGCACCGCAAGGCCATCGCCATCCCGCCCGCCACGATCAGCGCTAGC
Source organism: Rhodospirillales bacterium (assembly GCA_025350425.1). Taxonomy (GTDB): domain Bacteria; phylum Pseudomonadota; class Alphaproteobacteria; order Acetobacterales; family Acetobacteraceae; genus JANXTF01. The sequence goes on along the minus strand of JANXXW010000168.1, from coordinate 500 downwards.
AATCCGATCAGCGCGATCCCGCCGACGAAGCCGAACTCCTCGCCCAGCATCGTGAAGATGAAATCCGTCTGTTTCTCCGGCAGGAAGTTCAGGTGCCCTTGCGTCCCTTGCAGGAATCCCTCGCCCCACATTCCGCCTGAGCCAAGCGCGATCTTGGACTGGATGATGTTGTATCCAGCACCCAGCGGATCGCTTTCCGGGTTCAGGAACGTCTCGATCCGGGCCCGCTGATAGTCGTGCATATGATTGAACGCGAGCGGCGCCGCCCCTGCCACGCAGCCCACCAGCAGTACCATCTTCCACCAGCGCAAGCCCGCCCCCAGGAAGATCGTGCCGCCCACCACGGCGGTGATCACCGCTGTCCCCAGGTTCGGCTCCTTCAGGATCAGCCCGACCGGGATTAGCACAGCGAGGACCGGTGGGATGAGAAACATCGGGTTGCCCATCCGCTCCCACGACGCTCGGTGGAACCAGGACGCCAGCGCCAGCACCAGCGCGAT
>JANXXW010000149.1 GCA_025350425.1 Rhodospirillales bacterium | reverse complement strand
ACCGCGAGTGCCACCAGCAACGGCGGTCCGCCCAGCTTCAACACCACCACCCTGGTCTCTCGCAGCAACTGGCCGACGTCGCCTTCGGTCATGTAATACGGATCCTTGGATGCCGCCGGTTCATCCACCGATCCTCAAATCGGCATCCGCATGATGTCCTGGTATGCCTGGACCACCCGATCCCGGATCGCCACGGTCGTCTGCAACGCCAGTTCAGCTTTGGACACTGCGGCGACGACGTCGGTGATGTTGCCGCCGCCGCCAGCGGCTTCCGTGGCGCGCGCATCGGCGTGCCGGCCAGTGTCGATAGCGCCCTCCAGCGCCTGCTGAAGGGTCGCACCGAAGCTGCTCGCGCCATCGCCCGCCAGACCTGAAGCAGTGCGGCCGTAGGCTTGCGCGGCACTCGCGGCGGTGACTTGCAGCGGCGCCAGCGTCATCGGTCAGGCCTCCTCACTTGAGCATCTCGATGACGCGGGCGAGCATGCCTCTCGTGGTCTGCATCACCGCGAGGTTGGCGTTGTAGGATCGTTGCGCCTCTCGCATGTCCATCACTTCCACGAAGCTGTTCACGTTTGGCGTCCGCACATACCCCTGGCTGTTGGCGGCGGGGTGAGATGGGTCGAACCGAAGTGGAAGCTCGCTTTTGTCCTCGCCGACGCGCCGCACGCGCACGAGATCGGTGCCCAAAGCCGCATCCATCTGATTGCCGAACACCACCGTCTTACGCCGATAGGGCAGTGCTTCGGGCGACGTTCCGGTGGTGTCCTGGTTCGCGAGGTTCTCAGCGATCACACGCAGCCGCGTGGTCTGCACGTCCATGCCTCGGGCGGAAATGTCGAGTGCCTTGTTCAGGTCCATGAGGCCACTTCCTATTTGCCGATCGCGATGTGGAACAGGTTGAGATATTTGCGGTAGAGCGTGATCGCCAACTCATGCGCGGAATCGGTGTCGGCGATGCGGGTGAGCTGTTCATCGAGCCGCACGCCGTTGCCGTCGGGCGCCCGTTCGGATGCCAGCGCCCGCGACGAAGGCCCGGAGCGGGCTGAACCGAGATGCATCGGGTCGGTCGCGACCGGCGCGAGAGAGGTGCCGGACAGTGCGCGTGCGAACGGCGGCAAGTCCCGCGGCACGTAGCCAGGCGTATCGGCGTTCGCCACATTCTGGGACAGGACGCCCTGACGCGCGTTCAACCAGCCAAGTCGGCGGTCGAGCAAATCGAGCAATGGGACATCGGTCGGGTTCATGGGCCCAGTCTGCCATGCGAGGCTCAACACTTGGTTAACGCGCGGTTTGACGCGATAGGGATTTGGTAACCTTTTGGTGCTGTTATGTTCACATGAACATGATGCCGTCCCAGCCACTGCCGACCGATCACGACGCGCGGGGACCAATCGATGCTTTGCTGGCGCTGGTCAGCCATGTCGACGGCATCCTCCGCGTGGCCGAGGGTCTTCTGCAGGCTCGCCGTGCGGTGCGGCTGGACGGGCTTGACCGCCACATCGGCCGCATCTGTGCGGGCGCGCTCGACCTGTCAGCCGAGCAGCAGCGCGAGGCAAGGGCACGACTTGTCCTGCTTGCCATCGCGTTGGACCGCGTCCGTGATCATCTGGTGCCGGCATGACCGCGACGGCGACCACCATGCTGACCGCGATCGTGGCTCTGGCTGTCGTGCTTGGCCTTATTTGGCTGGCGCAGGCCGTAGCGCGCCAAAGCGGGCACTTTCGCCCATCCGTGAAAGGCTCCGCGCGTCTTTCGGTCGTGCAGTCCCTGGCACTCGATCAGCGACGGCGCGTGCAGCTCGTCGCGTGCGACGGGCAGCATTTTCTTGTGCTGACCGGCGGGTCACAGGACTTGATGCTCGGCTTCGTGCCACAGCTGGACGAGGCATGAGTACCTTGTCTCGGGCCGTGTCACTCGCGGTTGCTGCCGTCCTGCTGGCGCCCGCAATGGCATCCGCGCAGTCCGTTAGCATCGACCTCGGGACAGCCGGCGGTGCAGGCGCAACGTCGCGCATCGTGCAGCTTACGGTGCTTATCGGGTTGCTATCTCTGGCGCCCAGCCTGTTGGTCATGGGTACCGCGTTCACCCGCATCGTGATCGTGCTCTCGCTGCTGCGCAGTGCCATCGGCACCCAGGGCGTGCCACCGAACACGGTGCTGATCGGTCTTTCCCTGTTTCTCACCTTCTTCGTCATGCAGCCGGTGATGGACCAAGCCTGGAGTCTTGGGTTGCTACCTATGAGCGAAGGACACATCGGAGAAATCGAGGGACTTCGCAAGGCCGCCGAGCCGTTCCGCGCCTTCATGTCATCCAACCTACGCAGCGACGATTTGCGATTGTTTCTCGACATCGGTCAGTTGCCAGATCCCGTAGGGGCTGAGGCGCCGCCATGGCGGGCGCTGGTGCCCGCTTTCCTGGTCGGCGAATTACGTCGCGCGTTCGAGATGGGCTTCCTGCTTTACCTGCCGTTCCTGGTGATCGACATGGTCGTGGCCAGCGTGTTGATGAGCCTGGGTATGATGATGCTACCCCCAAGCGCGATCTCGCTTCCGTTCAAGCTGATCTTTTTCGTTCTGGTCGACGGCTGGCGGCTGGTGTCGGGAAGTCTCGTGCAGAGTTTCGCACCGCCGCACTGACGCCCATTCAGCGCGGTAACTGACGAGCGATATATGGCGGCAGCGCGAAGGATGCCGCATGGACCTCAGGTGTCCAGTAATCGGTGGTGCCGAGAATGCCCGCCACGGCGGCCCGGGCGCGAAGCTCGGGAACGGAAACACTATCCATACCCGGGCGCTTGGCCGCGAAGCCCAGCGTCATGAAGCCACCGACATAGGTCGGAACCGCGGCGACAAACGCGCCGACATGGGCGAAGGAACGGGCGCGGCGCAGGCTGGTCTCGCGCAGCTCGTCAGCCTGCATGAAAGGCACGCCGCACTGGTTGACGATCAGCCCAGCGACAGACAGAACGCGCGCCGCCTCTGCATAGAAGGCGTCGGAAAACAAACATTCGCCGACACCGACAGGATCGGTGCTGTCGACGATGATTGCGTCAAACGCGCCGGTTTCGGCCCGACGAACATATTCAATGCCGTCACCTATCAACACGGTGGCGCGTGCATCGTCCCACGATCGGCCGCCGATTTCAGGTAGGAACTCGCGGGCAAGTCGCACGACCTCACCATCGATTTCTACCATCACCGCACGCTGGACCGTTGGATGCTGCAAGACTCGACGCAGGACACCACCATCCCCCGCCCCGATGATCAGCACGTTGGCACAGGATCCGTGCGCGAATAGTGGCACGTGCGCGATCATCTCCTGATATACGAACTCGTCACGCTCCGTGATCTGGATGGCGCCATCAAGCACCATGACACGACCATGGCTGGCGCTATCGAAAATCACAATTTCCTGAAAGGCACTGGTCGCACGTGCGAGTTCACGCCCCACAAGAAAGCGCTGACCCCACTGCGGATACAGTGTCTCGTTTAACCAACTCTCGCCGCTCATCGAACATACCTCGGGTGGAAAGCGAGCGCTGTCAGCGCCCGCTTTTACGACCAGCCAGCGATTACAGGATTTTAAGCGACGCGACCGCGCCGCTTTTCCTCAAGATCCACACGGAGCGGCGAGAATGCAGCTTCGAGCACTGGGATCGAGTTGTTCGGATCACAATCGCCACACATGAAGATGTCGACTGCGGCAAAGTCCCGCTCCGGCCATGTGTGAATCGAGATATGACTTTCCGCCAACACAACGACGCCAGACACACCACCATTCGGCGTAAAATGGTGGAAATGGCTGTGCAGAATCGTAGCGCCTGCAGTTATGGCCGCTTTGCGCAACGCTGCGTCGATGTGCGCGGGATCGGCAAGATTGGTCGCCCCCCACAAATCGACGAGCAGATGCGTCCCTGCGAAACGCATACCGTCGCGTTCCACGAAATAGTCACTACGTTCCTCCTGCCCCGTGACAGGAAACTCGCGCGTCTGGTTTTCGCTCGGAAAATCCGAGACCATCCCCAGTGGTGTGAGTGCGTTCATCACGCAACCTCCTCATTACCAACCAGTAGACGGCCTGTTGGACGCACACCGGTTGCGTGCGTCCCCTGGGGCCAAGAGACATGAAGATGGTGAAAAGGGGGGGGGGGCGCAAGTGAAATTAGAGTTATCCGCGTCGATATTTCACATGCCCGCCTTGCACCCGATTCTCTGGAATCGTCCTTGGCCCGCGATTCGCCGTATTCAGCGAGGTCCCGCCTTGCCTGCTGTGATCGCATTGAGTTGTCCGGACAATTGCCGCGCGAGGGTTGCCTCGCGTCCAGCGCGGGTGAGGTCCGCCGTCTCCCGCACCGGTTTCGCGATCAGCAACTCCAACAAGCGGGCCAACTCCACACCGGGCATCCGTTCGTGGAACCGTTGCTGAAGAGATTGCAATCTCGTCTCGTCGCGCGCCTGTGCCGCGTCGGAAGCAATTCGCAGAACCAGTATTGCCTGGAGCTGATCCAAGAGGCCGTCGGGCGGGAGGGCAATCAGCATGGAGTCGAGGGCTTGGCCCGCTCCCGCCCAGTCGCGCGCCCGCTCCAGCAGGGTCGCACGAAGCACCGACGCCGCGGGCATGGACAGCGGCGCGAGCGTTGCCAACGCGGCATCCCAATCGTTCTGGGCCAGCTGTGCCTGGGCCCGAACGAGTTCGCGGGTGTCATGCAGCGCCATAGGCAAGCCAGCCACCTCGCTGTCGCGCAGGGCCAGGAGCGCGGCCGGGGCGTCGTTCCCGGCGAGGCGCAGGCTGGCCAGATGCGTTCCGAACGTGGCAAGAGCCACACCCGGAGGAAGTTTGGCGGCGAGGTTGCCGAGCGTGGCCGCAGCACGTTCCGGGAGCTCAAGCGTATCGAGCCGCTCGGCAAGCATCTCGGCCAGCCGTCCGCCTGCAGGCCCGGCCGGCAACAGATCGACATTCCCTTCCACGAGCGTGGCGAATTCGAGTGGTGACAGGACCGGCCGAGCATCCGGCGCAACCGCCGTCTCCAACACTGCCGCCATTTGGGTCTGTAGTTCGGTCGCCCGCTCCGGCCAAAGCCGGGCAGTCTCGCGCAACAACGCCAACGCCGGCCGCGGCGCGCCGCCTTGCGACCGCAATGCGGCTACGCGCTCGCGCAACGCGATCTCTGTCCCGTCTTCCCTCCATGCGTAGAGCAGGTGCTCCAACGCGTCGGCGGTCCCACCAGGGTCTGCAAGACCACGTGCCAACCGAGATTCCGCCGCGCGTCCAGCGGCCCGCGCCCGTATGCGCCGGTCCGGACTATTCGCGAGAATATCGAGGCTGGCGAGCGACGGCGTCCCAGCATCCGCCGTCATGGCTCGTGCCAGCGCGAGGTGCCGATCACTTGGAAAGGTGCCCTCTAGCGTGCCGAGTGCCACGCCCTGCCCTCCTGCAGCCAAGGTTTCGCCGACCAGAGCCATCAGCCGGTCGCGAAGCGGCGATGGATACGATTTCAGCAAGCCTACCCGAGGGGCCAGGGCGGCGGCGGCGGCGAGAATATCCTGCGCCATCATCGCGGCCCGTATGCCGCGCCAAAATGCCACTTCGTCCGTGCTGGACAAACGTTCGCCCAGGATACCTTCCCCCTCCCCCGACACGGCCAGCCAGAAGTGCGGCGACGGCGGCGGCGGCGATTACGTCCGGACGCGCCGGAGAACGGGGATCCTCCCGGGCGGCGGCGGCCATGACGCCTTGCGCCTCGATGCCCATCCCCAGTGCCAGCAGCGACTGCGCGACGGCGAGACGCTTATCCGTACGTGACTGCGCCGGCGCACCGGCCGCAGCACGAAGGGCCTCCTGCAATCGACCCAGAAGGATTTCGGTCGGAAGCGCGGGCAGGCTGAATTGACGGCTGAACTGATTGACGATCTCGTCGGGTTCCGCGGGCATGAAAGTGTCGGAGAGCGCCAAGCTCCCACCCACCCCGGCGGTGAGGAGAAATCCATCGGGCGCCACGTGCAACTGGATGGCGTCGAGCAAGGGCTCCACAACAATACCCAACCATGTCGGCCAGAGAATGAAAGCCGCAGCCGCGTGCATCTCGGCCAATGATGGCCCGGCTTGCCGCAACGTGCCGACGAGCAGGGTGCCGCCACCTTCAGGATCAGGCATCGCCACCACACGCCCCGGATCGGTCGCCGGCAGCATCACCCCGCTCCCGACCGGGTGGGGCCTGAAGTTGCGGGGAGCGGCATCGCCCACAGTCAGTTTCCAATCCACACCAACGTGCGACAGCGACAAACCACGCGCAGGATCGCTTTTGAACCGCAATACCGTCGCATCGGCCAACAAACGCAGCGTGGCTTGCGCGAACATGGGGTTCTCGCGCTGATTCAAGAGATCGATTGGCCGACGCTCATCGAAGACCACGTAGGACCACTCACCCCGCCTGAATGACGCCGCCCCTGTCTCGGCCGAAAACGGCATGGACAGGATCATTCCGGCCGATGTCGCCGCCAGGGCCAGCGATCCCTGCGGCGCTTTCTCGACCGCCGGCAACTCGACCTGTGCCACGGTCAGCACCAGCGCGGCGAACGTCGTGGCTGGCCGCTGCCTGGAAAGACCGGTAGAGCCCGAATCAGCACCAGGCACGACTGGCAGGAATGGCGTGGTCGAGGGTGTTGTGGGGGCAGGCGGCGGCATTGTCGGCGCGGGCGTTACGCCCGCAGACATGGCGTTGGTGGACGTGGTGTCGGCGGTCGGCATCGGCGCGGCATCTGCCAGATGTAATCCCGTCAGCGACGGGGGTGACTTGCGATCGCCGGCCGGGTCGGGCGCTTTTATCGCGTCGAGCAGATCCACGACCAACCGGTCACCCGGGTTCAATGCGCGAAGGTGTGCGCCATGGGCAACAATCAGGTTCATACCGTCTATGAGTGCATCGGAACGGCGTAGGTTGCGCGCTTCAAGCAGCTCCGGGTCAAACCTATCGACAACGGTTCCGCCCAGGAAGCGAACCAATACACGATCGCCTCGCTGAACCGCCGTAGCCGTCGATCCTTCGGGCAGTTCAAACACTATGCGGCCGAAACCAGGATGGTCGCCATTTCTTACGCCGATGGTTGTGGCCAAGCAGAAATTCCACTGGCCAACCAAGAACGCTGTCGCGATCAGTGCGAGATGGAGCAGACGCGCCATTGGCTGCCTCATCCAAAGCTTGCCAGTAGGCGGTCGATCTCACTTTGTGCCATCGCGAGTGGAGGTAGCTGAGGCCCGTCCAATGATCTCGGCTCCAGGATTTTTGTTATCGGCACCCTCTTGCGGTTGCCATCCATGATTTCAGAGGCGCTGGGTTCAACGGCGGAGAGAGGTTCAAGGGCAGTTAAAATACTCAGGATTCTCGTCTCGATCGTCTTGATGGTGCCTTTCACCCGCCTGATCCTCTGTCCGGTGATGTCCTGAAATCCGCAAGCTTCATAAATCCGGCGTGTTGCGTCCCGTAGCCGCAGCGAAGCCTCGCGTGCCCGGCGGCCACGTAACGAGCCGAGATCACCCGCCATGCGATCCAAAGTCTCACAGACATCGAGAATGCAGTCGGTCGCGGCTACGGTCTGGACCAGGGTGGCGTCGAGTTGGGCCAGCGTGGATGCGACGGCAAACTCGGGCAAATCGTCGGCCCGCAGGGCGGCAACTGCCTCACGCACGCTCGACACGGTTTGTTCCAGGTCGGCCAGATTCATCAGGCCCACAGCCTCGAGACAAGCGCTCCAGGCTTAAAAGCGGACAGGATCAACACGACGCACAGACAATACTGCCCACCGATGGAGAAGCCATCAAGCATGACCGAGCACTTTTTCGATTTTGTCACGCAACGTCTCAGCATTGAACGGCTTCACGGTGTAATTCGAGACGCCAGCCTGTTTCGCGGCAACAACGTTTTCGGCCTTACTCTCGGCCGTCACCATGATGAAGGGTGTGGCGCGCAACCTGGTATCGGCCCTTACTTCCCGCAGCAACTCCAGTCCGGTCATTGGCTGCATGTTCCAGTCGCTGATGACCAGTCCGTAATTTCCGTGGCGGAGCTTGGCCAAAGCCTCGGCGCCGTCAGTTGCTTCCTCGACACTATTGAAATCAATTTGCTTCAGCAGGTTCCTGATGATGCGAAGCATTGTCTTGTAGTCGTCCACGATAAGCACGTTCATCGCCCTGCCGTTCACCATACTGCCTCCTTTCGCGCGCATGCGCCCCGTTGCCGACGTTGGATCGTCCAAACCGCGGCCCTCACTGCTTCCCGGCGGAACCCGGCAGCCCGGGTTGTCCGGGTTGCGGGACCGCATCGGCCTTCACGCGCATCGCCGCGAGTGCCGCCGTCAGTTCGCGCGCGCGGTCCGGCTGCATCGCCGCCAACACCATTGACGCGCGACGTTCCTGCATACGATCGACAATCTGCAGCAGGACCGGCCGGTCAAGATCGTTGAAGATTACAGCTGCATCGCGCGGCTTCATAGTTTCTTAGAGCTTGACCATCGCGCGCCAATTCGCCTCGTCATGCGCCCTCCGCGCGACCTCGATCTGTTCGAGGCGCTGCTGGAGCGAGGTGAGTTGGTCGAGACGCGCGCCAAGACGCTGCTCGACGGCAGCCTGGACCTGATCACGCAGGTCGAGTGCCTGGGCGCGGCTGTCCAGCTCGATGCGTCGCCGCCGTAGATCGCCGAGCAGGGCGCGCTCAGCCTCGCTGACCGGCGTGGCTTCGGGCACCACGTTGCCCGAAGCCGCAGCGCAAGGCAGCGACGGCGTCGCGACGGGAACTGGATCAGCGTGCGGCGGGGTCACGACCGCTGGTTGGGCGCTCTCGGCGTGTGGCACCGCGGCGCGAACCAGCATGGTAGATTTGATGGCGAGCAGCGTGACCATGATCCCGATCGTTATCGGCAACAAGCGTGGCATCACGAGCTTCATGGCCGAAGGCTCATCGCACGAGTTTGAGCGCCTTCACCAGATCGCGCTCCGCTTGGCTGCGAAGCCTGGGTGGCGGTTCCGGCGATTCCTGCGAACCAACCTGCTCTCGCGCGGCAACCTTGGGGCTGGTCGTTCGGGTTCCACGCACAATCGCATCCAGCCGGTCCGCCGTGGCGTCTCCCCGTTCGATCAGGAAGGTGAGGTCCTGCCGCAGCGAGGAACCGCCCTCGATCTGGCGCGCAATCTGCCGACCCGCGCCCTCGGACGTGGAACGCAACCGCTCGATGCCCTGTTCGGCCAAGGCGGTGCTCTCGTTGAAACTCGCCACCAGGATTTCGAGTGCCCCCCGGTCCCGCCGCAGCACGCCAAGGGCGCGTTCCAGCCGCACTGCGTGGAACAACGTAACGGTGAGCAGCGCCAACAAGGCGACTTCCAGCAACCATTCCATCGTGCCCTTTCCCGCGCCGTTTTTGGCGCATACCTCTACAGGGCAACGGTGCCACAGCCGGCATCATGCCTGCGCTCATGCCGCCACCGGCGCGCGCGTGATTTCGTGCTCGATGCGTACCGCCATGCGGTTCTTGCGGCGCCCGACGCGACCTTCGAACAGAGGCGTGGCGCCGCAGCGCAACTGCACCGAGCCGCCGAGCGAAGTTCCCAATACGATCTGGCTGCCTGGTCGCAGCGCCATGACGTCCGACAGGCGCATGACCTGCTCATCCAGCACCACTGACAGCTCGATGTCGGTGTTCAGCAACTCCTCCGCGAGATGCGTCTCCCAGATCGAGTCTCGGCCAAATTTTTCGCCCATGAACTGCTGCAGCAGCAACTCGCGCACCGGCTCCAGCAAGGCGTAGGGCAGCAGCAACTCCAGTCGTCCACCACGATCCTCCATCTCGATCTTCATGCGCGCGAGGATGGCGGCGTTGGACAAACGGCTGACGGTCGCGAAGCGCGGATTAACCTCCAATCGCTCGAACTTGAACGTCACCGGGCAGAGCGGCTCGAAGCTTGCCGACAGGTCGGCCAGCACCACACGGATGAGGCGTTCGACCAAGGATCGCTCGATCGTGGTGTAGGGCCGGCCCTCGATACGCATCGCCGCAGTGCCGCGCCGGCCGCCGAGCAACACATCGACGATCGAGTAGATCATCGCGCTGTCGACGACCATGACACCGTAATTGTCCCATTGCTCGACCTTGAATACGGCCAGCATCGCCGGCATCGGAATGGCGTTCAGGTAATCGCCGAAACGCAGGCTGACGATGTTATCGATGCCGACTTCGACGTTGTCGCTGGTGAAGTGACGCAGGCTGGTCGACATGATCCGCACCAGGCGGTCGAACACTATTTCCAGCATCGGCAGCCGCTCGTAGGAGATCATGCCAGAGGTGATGATCTTCTGCATGCCGCCGCTGCCCGGAGCCTCCGCCGCGCCGTCCTCGAGCCCGAGCAGGCTGTCGATCTCAGCCTGATTGAGCACGCGGGTCTGGGATCCAAGCTCGGCCTCGTCGGCGGCCTGCCAGGCGGCGGCCAGCATATCGGCGGCTTCGTCGGCAGATACCTGCAGATTTGGATCGACGCCGCTCATTGTATCAGCATCTGGGTAAACAGCACGTCCAGCACCCGCACCGGTGCCACGGCCACGCCGGCGCGGGCAAGCAACTCCTCACGTAACCGGTAAGTGCCTTCAGCGCCGCGCAACTCCTCGGGCCGCATTTCGCGGAGATAGGTCTGAAACAGGTCGAGCACGCGCGGCATCGCCTGGGCGAATGCGGGCTGATCTTCCGCGCTCGCCAGCTCGAGCTTTGCCTGTAGCTTGATGAACATGGTCCGGCGCGGCCCGGCATTGAGGTTGGCGACGATCTCCGGCAGATCCGCGAAGATCAGCTTGTGGCCCGGCTCGGCCGGATGCTTGGCTTCCGCTTCCCCATGCTCCTTGGCCTGAACCGCTTTTCCCATGCCGAGGAACGGCGGCAAGATCCCGCCAAACCACAATCCCGCGCCAGCCACAGCAAGCAGGAGCGGCAGGGCGAGTATGATCCACTTGCGCTTGCCGCCCTTGCGAACCGCTTTGGCTTCACCCGCCTTTTCGACCTCGCCCTTCACGCCTTGTCTCCCGCTGCTGCGTCATGGTGAGGCAAGCCGGTTAACAAAACGTTCGGACTGGGCGGGAACTGCCGAACGGCGCCCTCGTGGCCCGGCACGGACTGCCGGCTGGTCCTGGGTGGTGTGCGTGAATTGGTAACCTTTACAGCGCACCCTGCGGCGGCACGGCGGATGCTGAGTAAGTCTCGGAACTGTCAAGTCGGAGCCGCCAAATGGAAAACGCCACCACGATCGCCCTTTCTCGACTCGTCGCCCAGCAACGGGCGATGGATGTGACGGCGGGCAACATCGCCAATGCCAACACGCCTGGCTTTCGCACCGAGCGCATGATGTTCAGCGATTTCCTGGTCCATCAGCACGGCGCACGCACCGTTGGAGATTCGACGCTGGTCTACGCGCAGGACCGCGCGAGCTACCGCGATCGACAGCCCGGACCGCTGGCGCATACCGCGAACCCGCTCGACCTGGCACTCGGTAGCGACGGCTACTTCACGGTGAAAACGCAGGCCGGGCCGCGCCTGACCCGCGCGGGTCATTTCGGGCTTGGGCCAGACGGCACCGTGGTCGATGATGCCGGGAACGCCCTGCTCGATGCCGGCGGCCAATCGATCCGGGCTTCGCCGGCCGACACCGCGTTGACCGTCACGAGCGACGGGATGCTCGCCAGCGAGAACGGTCCCATCGCTACCATCGGCGTTGTGACGCCCGTTGATCCACTCAGGTTGAAGGACGAGGGTGGCCGGCTGTCGAACGCGTCCGAGACCAGCACCGCGAAGACCGTGGCGCCTCGTGTGATGCAGGGCGCCATCGAGGAGAGCAGCGTCCAGCCCACCGTCGAAGTGACCCAGATGATGACCGAGCTGCGAGAGTTCCAGTTCGTGACGCAATTCATCCAGGGCGAGGGCGACAGGCAGCAGAACGCCATCGACAAGATCCTGCGACACGGCTGATCCAGAGGGAAAAGAACATGCGCTCACTCGACATCGCCGGCACCGGGATGCAGGCCCAGCAGACCAACGTGGAGGTGATCTCCAACAACATCGCCAACATGACCACCACCGGCTTCAAGCGACGGCGAGCCGAGTTCTAGGGCCTGATCTACCAGAATCTCCGGCGCGTGGGCTCCAGTTCGTCGGACAGCGGATCGGTCGTGCCAGCCGGCGCGCAGGTCGGGTTGGGGGTGAAGACCGCCGCCATCTACCGCATCAACGAGCAGGGCAATCTGCAACAGACCTCCAACAGCCTCGATATCGCAGTGCGCGGCAACGGGTATTTTCAAGTGACTTTGCCCTCGGGCGAGACCGCATACACCCGCGACGGCACGTTCGGATTGTCGCCGGACGGTACAATCGTGACCGCCGACGGCTATGTCGTGCAGCCCGGCATCACCGTGCCCAGCAACGCGACCAACATTGCCATCAACGGCGCGGGGCAGGTGCAGGCGACCTTGTCCGGGCAAACCACGCCGCAGACCGTGGGCACGATCCAGTTGGCCGCGTTCCCGAACGAGGCCGGGCTGGACGCACAGGGAGACAATTTGTTCATCCAAAGCGGTGCCAGCGGCAACGCAGTAACGGGAGCGCCCTCCTCGCCTGGTTTCGGCACAGTGCTGCAGGGCTTCATCGAAACCTCGAACGTGAACGTGGTGAGCGAGATCACCGAGTTGATCACGGCCCAGCGCGCCTACGAGATGAACAGCCGGGTCATCACGACCAGTGACCAGATGCTCTCCACGCTCACGAACCTACGGTGAGGACGGTCATGCAACGACTGGTGGCGGTGGTGGCGTGTCTGGGAGGAGCTTGTCTGGCGGGAGCGTCTTCCGCCGAAGCAGCGCGTCTGCGGGGCAGCACGACGCTCGCGGGCAACGACATCACCATTGCCGATATCTGGGACGATGCCGGGCCGGACGCCGCGCGCGTGCTCGGACCGGCGCCGGTTCCGGGCGCGCGCATTACCGTCGAGGCGCCGCAACTGGCGGCGATCGCGAGGCAGTTCGGCGTAGCGTGGCACCCCGCCTCGCCAACGGATCGCGCGATGCTGGACCGGCCGGGACGGCCGCTCGCACGTGAAACTGTGATCATGGCGGTCCGTGCGGCACTGGTTTCACTGGGGGCACCCGAGGATGCGGACATCGAGCTTGCCGCGTATCTGCCGCCGATGTTGCCGCTGGATGACGCCACGCGGCCCACCGTCGAGCAATGCGAGTACGATGCCGCCACCGGTCGGTTCACCGCGACCCTTGTCGTGGCGACCGGCGATGCGCCCGCAGCCCGGCAACGGCTGGTCGGCCGCCTCCAGGAAATGGTGGAACTGCCGACGCCTACTCACAGGTTGGTTCCCGGATCGGCCATCGCCGCCCAGGATTTGCGCATGACTCGCGTGGCTGCGTCGGGCTTGCATACCGAGCCGGTCCGCTCGATGGCGGAGGCGATCGGCATGGCGTCTCGCCACTCCGCGCTCGCGGGACAGCCTATTGCCCGGGCCGAGTTGATCCGGCCCATGGTGGTCGAAAAGGGCTCACGCGTGACGATGGAACTGCAAGCCCCTGGCTTGGCGGTGCTGACAACGGGCCAAGCCGCGGAGAGTGGCGGCATCGGCGATCGGGTAACAATCATCAATCTTGCCTCGCGGGCGATGGTCCAAGGGGAAATCGTCGCGGCCGGGCGCGTGCGCGTCCTGCCCGATACACTCCCAAATCTGGCCCCCAGTGCGTTGGATACCCAATTCGCCGGTGTTCCGCCCTCGACGAGGCTACGGTAGGGGCCGCCGAGATGCGCGGCATTCTGGCGCTGTTGGCCGTTAATCTATTGGTCGTGGGGTGCGGGTCGCTGACCAAGCTGTCCGAGCTTGGCCGCCCGCCGACGATGACCCCGCCGAGTGATCCCACCCTGTCCGATAGCTACCGCCCCCTGACGATGCCAATGCCGGCGCCGGAAATCGCGGTGCCCGAAGCCAACGCCCTGTGGCGCACCGGCAGCCGGGCATTTTTCAGGGATCAGCGGGCGGCCCAGGTCGGCGACATCGTCACCGTGCTGGTCAACATCACCGATGCGGCCGATTTCAAGAATAACACCAGCGCCGGGCGTACTGGCGCAGAGACGATGGGCCTGCCCAACCTGTTCGGCTTCGAGGCCGCTTTACCGCGTATTCTGTCAAAGGCCGTTAACGCCTCGCAACTCGTCTCGGCCAGCAGCGCCAACAACAACGCTGGCACGGCGGAGCTGAAGCGCAACGAGACCGTCACTCTACGTCTCGCGGGCGTCATCACGCAGGTGCTGCCGAACGGCAACCTGGTGGTCGCGGCACGTCAGGAGGTTCGGGTGAACAGCGAGTTGCGACAGTTACAGGTAAGCGGTGTGATTCGCTCACAGGATATCGCCAGCGACAACACCGTCCAGCACGACAGGATGGCCGAGGCGCGTATCTCCTATGGCGGACGCGGCCAGCTTACCGACGTGCAGAACCCACGCTGGGGACAGCAGGCGCTCGATATCCTGCTGCCATTTTGAATGGCCGCCATATGAGACCGCCGGGGCTGGCCGGCGGGGTCACTCTCCTTGCCGCCAATACCTTACCGGCTTAGCTTGCCTGCGTAGAGATCCGGGAGACGATACGTAATGGTCGAGGCCTTTATTTGCGACTTCGCGCGCACGCCGATCGGGCGTTACGCCGGCGCTCTCAAAGATGTTCGCACCGATGATCTGGCGGCCCATCCGCTTCGCGTGTTGCGCGAGCGCAATGTGGGGGTGGACTGGGCGGCGCTCGATGATTGTTACATGGGCTGCGCCAACCAGGCCGGCGAGGACAATCGCAACGTGGCTCACATGGCAACGCTACTGGCCGGCTATCCCGTGGAGGTTCCAGGCGCCACTATAAATCGCCTGTGCGGCTCCGGATTGGATGCGGTCGGCATTGCCGCGCGCGCCATCCGCGCCGGGGAGGCCGAGTTAATGCTCGCTGGTGGCGTCGAGAGCATGACCCGCGCCCCGTTCGTCATGCCCAAGGCGGCCGAGGCGTTCGGCCGTGCCGCCGAAATCTACGACACCACAATCGGCTGGCGTTTCGTCAATGGTTTGATGAAGACCATGTATGGCACCGACTCGATGCCCGAGACCGGCGAAAACGTGGCCGAAACTTTCCAAGTGTCCCGCGCTGACCAGGATGCGTTCGCACTCCGCAGCCAGCAGAAAGCCAAGGCCGCCCAAGAAGCCGGCTTCTTCGCCCGCGAGATCGCTCCCGTCACGATCAAGGGCCGCAAGGGCGACACCATCGTCTCAGTGGACGAACATCCGCGAGGTGACACCACGATGGAGATGCTGGCCAAGCTCAAGACTCCGTTCCGCAACCCCGGCACGGTCACCGCCGGTAATGCATCGGGCGTGAACGACGGTGCCGCAGCCCTGCTACTCGCCTCGGCCGATGGTGCCAAACGCCACGGCCTCACGCCGCGCGCCCGCGTGGTGGCGATGGCCACTGCCGGTGTGTCCCCTCGCATCATGGGCATCGGGCCGGCACCCGCCACACGCAAGCTGCTGGAGCGTTTCGGCTTCACCATGCACGACATCGACGTCATCGAACTGAACGAGGCTTTCGCCAGCCAGGGCCTCGCCGTCATGCGCCAACTTGGACTTCCCGACGACGCCGACCATGTCAATCCTCACGGTGGCGCCATCGCTCTGGGACATCCCCTCGGCGCGTCTGGCGCCCGACTGGCCATGACCGCGGTCAACGCACTCGAGACACTCGGCAAGAAACGCGCGATCGCCACCATGTGCATCGGCGTTGGCCAGGGTATCGCTATGCTGATCGAGCGGGTTTAGGCACTTCTCGCAACATTGGCTTGGTATGTGTATCCGAAGGATATTTTCAGGCGCACCGATGGCATAACCGATCTCACTCAGTTGATTGATGAGTGTGCATCGTACTGAGCGCTGGAACTGCAGTCGCCGCTGTGGCCTCGCGGCGAAAGCGCTGACGCCGACGGTTGCGACAACCACGCCGTTTGGGCTGCGCATTCATGCCTTGGCGATCTATCACAAGAGTTTCCAAGCGCTGTCCTACGAGCGCCCGCGCGGCTTGGTCCGCAGCGCGTTCGGCCTGGCCGTGAGCGAGGGTGCGAGGCACAGAAAGCCTACCCCCCTGTACCGCCCGGGTCGTTGCCAGCGACGAAATCGGCGTTCGGATCCAGGGCACGAACGCTTATCATTTTGCCTTCCGCATGTCGGTTAGAGGGCTCTTCGTGAAGCCGGCACCCCAGTCACATGCCGCGCCTTGAAACGCATTCTTGGCAACGGCCTTTACCAAGTCGGTCCGTGGCTTCACCAGCGTCACGGCGACCAGTATTTGGAGATTTTGAACTGTTGGCCTTTAGCGTGGCGGCAATATTCAGGTCGACAATTTCCAATTCTGCCGTGCGCCTACTCCAAAATAAGTTAGTTACGATATCGACATGTAATTGACCGAAAACAGATCTGTTCACAAGATTATCGTTACGATCCTGACGGGAGGCGGTCTTACCTCCATCCGATCCAGAACGTGCCGTGTCACCCGGCGAAACCCAACTCAGAGTCCGCCCAGCCGGGCTGTCACCTCAATCTCGATTTTCATGCGCGCATCCGCCAATCCGGCCACGATCATCGTCGCCGCCGGACGAATTTCGGCAAAATAGTGCCGCAGCACCGGCCAGCATGCCTCAAAATCCGTTGCGTCCGGTAAAATGTAACGTACCCGGACAACGTCAGCGAACGAACCGCCCGCTTCCATCAACGCCGCTTCAATATTCCGCATCGCCTGCTCGGCCTGCTCGCGCGCATCCGAAGATATTGTCATAGTATTATAGTCGAAGCCCGTGGTTCCCGAGACGAACACCCAGTCCCCATCCACTACGGCACGCGAATAGCCGATCCCAGCCTCGAATAAGGAGCCTGATGAGATCAATCTACGCATGATCGGAACTCCAAAGACGCGAAAACCACGCCTCTTTTATTCGACTGCCAAGTGGACGGGAAGAGTTCGTCCCCCTTCCCGTCCACCTGCATCAGGCAAGTTCCTTCGCCAGCACCGGCCGGAACGTATCGGTCGCTTTCTTGAGTTCCGTCGCCACATCTGCCCCACCGATGATATTCGTGAGCCCAACACCAATCACATCGCGGAACTCGGTTACAGCAGCGATCTCGGGCAGTCCCGAGCGTGCCAGCTTCAGGCACTCCCGCGTGGTATCGAACCACTCCGGCGGAAATATGCTCGCCTTCACGATGTCCATATCCTGATACACGCTGCCACGTGCGGGCGTACCGGATCCGCTGCGCAGCATCTCCTTCATCATCGCCTTACTGGTCGCCCATTGCACGTACAGCCATGCGGCTTTCTTGTTGCGGCTGCCGCTTGCGATCCCGATGCCGTCCACGAACGTCGCCGAGTTTTGCGAGTTCGGCCCGCGCGGCACGGGCGCGAAGCCGGCGACATCGGCCACTTTCGATTTGCTTTTGTCCACCAGCGGCGCCGAGAAGCCGATGCCGTCGATCCACATCGCCGCGCGGCCCTGGCTGAACGTAGTCTGGCATTCGTTCCAGTTGAACCCCACCACGCCGGGCGGCGCGCAATCGCGCATCAGCTTCGCAAAATAGCTCCCGGCCTCGATCGCCGTGGGGGTGTCGGTCAACAACGTTCTACCGTCGGCCGAAATAGTCTCCTGGTCGTAACCCAGCATCAGTTGCGTCCAAAGGACCACGTTGGCGTTCTTGATGCCCCGGCCGACGAAGCCAAACTGGTTCTTGGATTTGTCGGTCAGTTTCACCGCGTGGGCGTACATCTCGTCCATCGTCTTGGGCAGCGACAGCCCGGCATCGCTGAGCAGCTTCTTATTGTAGAACAGGATGAACAAATCCTGGTTGAGCGGGATGTTATGCAGTGTTCCATCGGCGGCTGTCGCGGCATGCACGCCCGGGCCGCCGAAATCGGCGAAATCGTAGTCGGGCGAGATGGTCGCGGGGTCATTGATGAAGGGACGCAGATCGGCCATCCATTTTCCCTTCTCAATTA
>JANXXW010000145.1 GCA_025350425.1 Rhodospirillales bacterium | reverse complement strand
GTGGTCACCGCCACCCCTGGCAGCGCCGCCCGCAGCATCTCCGCCACGCGCTGCTCGTGCGCCGGATTGGCGAAGCCGTGCAACAGGCAAACGGCTACCGCCTGCGCGCCGGAGCGGCGGCAAGCCTCCGCCACCTCGGCCACGCTTGCCTCATCGAGCGGGATAATCACCGTGCCGCCGGGTCCGATCCGCTCGGTTACCTCGAACACGCGGGAGGCCGGCACCGGGCGGCGTGGTTTGCGCCAGGCGTACAGGTTGGCCCGGCGCGGAATGTCCTGCCGTCCGATATCCAGCACGTGGCGGAAGCCTGCCGTCGTCACCAGTGCGGTTTCGGCGCCCTTGCCTTCAAGGATAAGGTTGGTCGCCACGGTGGTGCCATGCAGCACCCGCACAATGGAAACCGTCTCCGCCTCGGCCTGCGCCAACGCCAGCCGCATACCCTCGACGAAGGCGCGGCTCGGGTCGGCGGGGATGCTCGGCGTCTTGGCGCGCCAGGCCCGCCCGGTTGCGGCATCCTGCAAGGTGACATCGGTGAAGGTGCCGCCGATATCGATGGCGATCGAGAGTTGTGCGTCAGACGAGGGCATCGACGTACTCCATACGGTGGAAGGCGCGCGAGGCGGGACGGTGGCCTCGAGCGGCCTCGGTCGCGCCCGCATCCAGTTCGCCCTCTCGGATCACCACGCCATAGCGGCGAGACGCGGCATCGACCGACACATAGCCCTCCATTACGTCCCGCAGCACGAGGGCGGGGTCGCGGTCGAACGGGTGGCCACGTCCGCCGCCACCTCCGGTCTCGATCCGAAGGATATCGCCGCGCACCAGCCGGTTACCGTCTGACAGCGGCGCCAGCACGCGCTCGTTGGCAAGGCCGGGATTGACCACGGCACGTGGAGCACCGCCCGCCATCCCGCCGGCGGTGCCCCACGGCGGGTTCACCACGCTGTCGATGCGGATGGCCAGCACAGACTCCTCCGCCAGGATCTCGTATTCCCGCACGATGCCGCAGCCGCCCCGGAACTCGCCCGGCCCGCCGCTGTCGCGGTTTATGGCGTAGGCACGCAGCAACACGGGATAACCGAGTTCGAGGAACTCGACCGGATAGTTCTCCTGCGCCACGAAATACACCGCATCGAGCCCGTCCGCGTCCGCCCGCCCGCCGTAGCCGACGCCAAGCCCGTCCGACAGCAGGAACGGGCGGCCATCCGCGAGGCCCCGGATCAGCAGGATGACATAGGCCGCGTGCGCCGCCGGCGCTGGGGTGCCCGCCACGTTGATGAGGCCGTTCAGCGTCGCCAGCACCCGCATCATGGTCATGCCGCGCATTCCCAGCGGTGCCGGAAAACGCGGGCGCAGCAGCGAGCCTTCGCGCAGGATCACGTCGTCGAACGCACGCGCGCCCCCGGCATTGCACACCTGCGAGGGGTCGCCCCCGAGGAAGTACAGCGCGAACGCCGTCCCCGGCACGTCCTTGTTCATGAGGTAGTTCACCGGGCCGGGCGCCTGGTCGTCCGTGTCGCTGGCGTCGAAGATGAACCTGTCGTCCTGGGTGCGCGTGAGCGCGAAGCGGATGTGCAGCGGACCCGTCCCTTGGCCGTCGCTGTCGATCGCGTCGGTGAAACGGTGCGTGCCGACAGGGAAGGTCTCGCGCAACCGGCGCCGCACCAACGTTTCGGTGCGCGCCAGCAACTGACGCAGCGCGTCCGCCAGCGTCGCGGGCGAGAACCGCACCACGATCTCCTGCATACGCCGCACGCCGAGATCAACGCTCGCCATCAGCGCCCGCGTGTCGCCCCGGCATGTCGCGGGGTAACGCGAGTTACGAAAGAATATCTCCAGCGCCGCCGTATTCGTGGCACCCCGGTCGATCAGCTTGGTCGGCGGAATGATGATGCCTTCCTGGAAGATGTCGGTGGCGTCGGGCGAGATCGATCCCGGCCGCAATCCGCCGATATCCGAGAAATGCGCCCATCCCATCACGAAAGCGCAGCGTTGGCCCTCGTGGAACA
>JANXXW010000144.1 GCA_025350425.1 Rhodospirillales bacterium | reverse complement strand
CACGATGTCGATCGGCGAGCGGTCCACCCAGGGAATTTCCATACGCAGCCCGCGCCAGTATTTCGTGAGTCTCCACAGATGTGCGGGCAGCCAGCTCACGCCGGATTCCAAAAGCACGACTTTCAGCTGCGGGTAGCGAGTGAACACGCCCTCGCAGATTAGGCTGCTGAGCTGCGTCTGGAACGCCTGGGCCTGGCCGACATAGTCCTCGGTGTAGAAGGACGGCCAGCCGATTGGAGTGGGTGGGTTGTGGTAGGCTGATCCCGCATGAATGCCGAGCGGCAGCCCGTGCCGCTCGGCCGCCGCGTAGATTGGCCAGAATTGACGTTTGCCCAGCGGCGCGTCGCCCATCACGAGCAGGAGGACCTGGACGAAGCGCCGGTCCGCCGCGCAACGCTCGATTTCGTCGACTGCGAGTTCCACGTTCTGCGTTGGCACCACGATCGAGGCACGTAGGCGCGGCTCGCGGTCGAGCCATTCGCGTGCCATCCAGTCGTTCACTGCGCGAGCGAACGCGGCGGCCATGTCTTCGCTGAACAGGAGCTGCACACCATACAGACAGTTGGCGATGGCGATCTGGGTGTTAAACGGGTCGAGCGCCTCGGTGCGGAGACGGTTGAGGTCGGTTCCCGCGCGGCCCTGCGGCGGCCGCCAGTCCGGCCGCGCGGTGATCGGCGCGTTATGCGGGTAGGAAATCGACGCGAGTTCATCGATGCCACGCAGTAATACCTGCTCGCGCCAATGCTCGTCGAGGTAAGGCAGCAGCGCGTCGACCCCGGGGACGGCGGGATGGATGTCGCAGTCGACGCCGCCGAATGCTGGAAAGGCCATCGTGCTCACTTGTAATAGCCACGCCCGGTCAGGAAGTTTTCAGTCTCCATCGCCGCAGCGTCGAGTGCGGCTTTGACCGGCATCTCGTTCGTGACCGCCTGCACGACCCGGCGCGCGATGAACTCGCCGACCGCATAGAACTCAGGGAGTTGCGGAAATGGCAGCGCCGTCTCAAGGGCGACCGAGGCGGCGGGGTAATAGCGGTTCTTCTGCCGCAACACCGGATCATTCAGGATCGACTTACGCGTCGGCACAGTGAGCGCCGAAGCCTCGCGCATATTGGCGTCGCTGGTAGCGGTCGCGACGATGCGGAACAGCGTATCCGGGTCCTGCTTGCTGAAGGCCGAGATCGTGTAGCCGTCGGCGCTGAACCTCCCATGCCCTTGAGGCGGCGCGGCCCAGTCGATCTTGCCGACTACATGCGACTGCTTCGGATCGTCCATCGAACCCGCGCGGGTAGCCCATTGCAGGCCCATCGCCGCCGCGTCCTGTTGCAGCGCGACCGAGCACTCGTCATTGGCTGCCGAGGCGAAGCCGCGCTGGGC
The DNA here is from genome assembly GCA_025350425.1 of Rhodospirillales bacterium. Taxonomy (GTDB): domain Bacteria; phylum Pseudomonadota; class Alphaproteobacteria; order Acetobacterales; family Acetobacteraceae; genus JANXTF01. Next base: position 6,758 of record JANXXW010000144.1, on the reverse strand, counting down.
GTAGGCGGTGGTTTTCTTCAGTGCCGTGATCGCCTGGACGCCGCGCTCGTTGTTGAAAATCGGCTTATATGCCTCATCGAACCAGCCACCGCCGATCGTGTTCATATACCAGTGAGCTTCGTTTAGTGTCGCATCGACTGGCTTAAGGCAGTCGATGGTGCCAGCACGCATGGCGCTGTGCATCGATTTGGCCAGATCCTGGTACTCGGCGATCGTCTTGGGGGGTTGCTTGCCAGCCTGTTGCAGCAGATCCGCGCGGTAGAAGAACAGCATCACATTGATGTCGGCCGGAATGACGTAGATGTGGCCTTTATAGGTAAATGCCTTGATTACACTGTCGGCGTGATCGTCGAGCTTGAACTCTTCCTTGTATTTCGCCCAGAGATCGTCGAGCGGCCGAATCCAGCCATTCTTGGCGAAGCTGGTAAAGGTGCTCTCGTTTGCATAGACGATATCGAGCGTGTCGGATTTGGACGACAGCGCGATGTTGGAAAGCTCCAGCGCCTTGTCGAAGGGCACGAGCTGGGTGTTGACCTCAACGCCAGGCACAGCGGCCTTCATCTTCGCCGCCCAGAACTCAAGCGCCGGGTAGCGGTGGCTGATCAGCTGCACCGGTGCGGCGGCCCGGGCGGGTCGTGTGGCGGTCGCGACAATACCAGTGGCCGCGCCCTGAAGCAGCCGGCGGCGCCCGATCCCGATGTCCCGCATTATTTTCCCCGTTTCCGACACGATTGTTTTCGCTTTTGCGATCACCCCACCACTCGGCCGGATCAGTGTCAACCCGGCTGCGCTGCTCACACCTTCACGACCGCTAAACCCGATCAAGCGCAATGCCTGACCCTCAAGCCTCAGCGCATATTCGCTTTATGTTCTAATTGTGGGACGCAAGAATCCTCATCAACAACCTCGGATCGGCAGCATCCGCGACACATCGACTGGACGGATTAGGCTGTTAACATCGGACGCCTGCGGACATCGAGGCATGCTGCCGGCCAAGCATATGCTTCGGAAGTACGGAAACTTGGCGCTGCTGGAGTTTGTCTTGAGTGGTCTGTAATTTATCGTCACAGAAATAACTCGCGGGTCTGTTGTTATCGTGCAGCCGTTCGAGAAATGCGTCTGTATCTACACCATCTACACCCATGCACGCAAATGTCCAACCCTTACCTTGCGACAGTATAAATGCTGCGCACCGGTACATCATTTATACTGTCGCAGATCGCGATACACGTCGGGACGTCGATAGTCGGCCTTGGCTATGGCAATCGCCGCCGCTGCCAAATTTCCCGCAAAATTGGCATCCGTGAGTGTGTTCTATGTCTAGTTTCGATCACCCCGAGCGGTTTCATCGCAGCGTCCGCGCGCACAGGATCACCCAAGACGGCGCCAGCCTTGGCGACGCGCTTGGCCTGAGCCTGACGGTATACCCCCGCATAGATATCAAGTTAGTCTGGAGTCAATCAAACAACACTCCGGCTTTAGTAAGCGCTATCGAAAGGCAGATATTGCGCCAGCAGTGCAAGATCGACTGCGCCAAGCCGATCACTTGCGGTCAGTGCTTGGTGCCAATACGGGTAGATCAATGGCAACTTACTAATGGTATTCAGCCGCAGCATATCTTCGGCTGTCAGCTTTACATTCACCGAATTGAGGTTGGCCCGAAGCTGCGCTTCCGTGTTCGCGCCGATCACCACCGATGTCACTGCCGGTCGGTCCAGCAGCCAGGCCAGCGCGATCTCGGCCGCAGAAACGCCGTGCTCCTCGCCGATGCTCACCAGCAACTCGATAATGTTGTAGAGGCGATCCTCGTCGCGGATTGGCGGCTCTTTAAAGCCGGCAAAGTTGCGTCCGTCTTGGGGCGCGGCCTGGCCTCGGCGATATTGGCCTGAGAGCAGGCCGCCGGCGAGGGGGCTCCAGACCAAGATACCCAGACCCTGATCCAGCGAGATTGGCACGAGTTCGTACTCAGCCTCGCGCGCGTCGAGGGTGTAATGGATCTGCTGACTGACGAAGCGTGTGCTGCCGGCCCGATCAGCGATCCCCAGTGCTTTCATGAGCTGCCAGCCCGTGAAATTCGACATGCCGATATAGCGGACCTTTCCCGATGCGACGAGGGACTCCAGCGCCGCCATGGTCTCCTCGACCGGCGTTTGGCCATCCCACTCGTGGAGTTGGTAGAGATCAATATGATCGACCCCGAGCCGCTTCAGGCTTCCGTCACAGGCATTCATCAAATGGTGACGCGACAGTCCGCTTTCGTTGGGGCCGGATCCCATCGGAAAGCGGGCCTTGGTCGCCAGCAGGACCTGTCCGCGCTTTCCCTTGGCCGCCTCGCATACTATTTCCTCGGCAAGCCCTGTTGAGTATGCGTCTGAGCAATCGAGCATATTGACACCGGCATCGAGCGCGATATCGACCATGCGGGTCGCCTCGGACTGGTTGCTATTGCCGACATACTGGAACTTTCCCCCGCCACCAAAGGTCATGGTACCAAGGGTAATGGTGGAAACCTTGAGGCCAGACCGGCCAAGTAGACGATATTCCATCGTGGTCATTCCTTTTTTATTCTTTTGCAGCGTCGGTCGCGTGTACCGATCACCGCTACTTGATGATCCCGATCTTCTTGCGATCGATATTGATGTAGACTGCGGTGATCAGCACGATGCCCTTGATGATGTTCTGAAGGTAGGGATCGACTCCAGCCATATTCATGCCGTTTGAGAGAAGCGTGACGATCAGGACTCCAAGACAAGTGTTGGTGATGCTACCGAGGCCACCTGTCAATGGCGTGCCGCCGACCACCACGGAGGCGATGACATCGAGTTCCAACCCAAGACCGAGCTGAGACGTCGCGGCCATGGTGCGCGCTCCCTGCAGCAGGCCAGCCATGCCGCACAAGGCTCCAAGCAGCACAAACATCAGGATCTTGACGCGCGTGACGGCGATGCCAGTGAGGATCGACACACGCTCACCGCCTCCGATTGCGAGAACCTCGCGACCGAACACAGTGAACTTGAAGATAGCCCAAGCCACGACTGCAAGCACCAGACCGATCATGACCGTGTGCGGAATGCCGAAGCTGATGCTCGAGTAGGCGTCGAGGAAGCCCTCGTCACGGATCTCCACCGGGGCGCCCTTGGTGAAGTAGAGGACGAGGCCACGGTAGACGACCTGAGTTCCCAACGTCGCAACGAAGGATGGCACCTTGCCGACTGCAAGAAGCAGCCCGTTGAGGCACCCGCACATCGCGCCGACCGCGACTGCAGGGATGATCGCAAGGGGACCTAGTGTGTTCGCCGTCAGTGCCGCCACCAACGCCGAAACGGCGACGATCGCGCCCACCGAAATGTCGATCGACCCAGCCATGATGATGAAGCTCGCGCCAAGAGAGGCGACAAGTAGCACCGTGCCCTGCTCGAGGACGGTCAAAAGATTGCCGAGCGACAGGAAACGCGGCGACATGATCGTGAAGACGACAACCAGCATCACCAGGAAAATGGCCGGGAAGCCACGGCGCAACAGTTCGATCTGGTGACCTTTCAAGCCACCTTCACGAACCGGGGCAGTACCGCTGGGAGAGTTTGCTTTCATTGCTTCGCTTATTGTCCTGTCTCAAATCATGTGCTGCACGATATCGTGCTCTTCGACGTTCTCAAGTGAGTCGAACTCGTGGACCACCACGCCTCGCCGAAGAACCACAAGTCGGTCCGCCACGCCGATGAGTTCGGGCATGTCCTCTGACGAGAGGAGAATGGCCAGGCCTTCGGACGTTTTTTGGCGCATAATCCGGTAGATCTCCTCGCGAGCGCCGATATCCACGCCACGCGTCGGATTATTCAGCAGGAGAAGGCCGGGGACGATCGCGAGGCACTTTCCCAGCACGACCTTCTGCATATTCCCGCCCGACAACGAACTGCAGGGCGCCGCTGCACTCGACGTGCGAATGCCGATAAGCTTGATCAGTTTATTAGACATCGCGCGGGCGCGGGCCAAGGAGAAAAAGGGACCGACAGCCGGTGGCCGCGCCATGACCAGGTTGTCGAGCACGCTGAATGACACGATCAGCCCTTCATTGCCGCGGTCTCCCGGAAGGTGGGCGATGCCGTTTTGCCAAGCCGCACGGGGATTGCTCGGGTAATAGTCCTTGCCTTCGATTTGCAGATGGCCGTGACGCAACGGCTCGTCGCCTACGATCCCGGCAAACAACGCCTCCGCTCCGGCGCCTTTCAGGCCGGCAAGTCCGAGGATCTCGCCATGCCGGACTTCGAGATTGATTTCCTTCAGTTCCCGGCCGACCGCGACCTTCTTGGCACGGAGCGCGGGGGCAGCGGCGGAGGCGGGTGGTAGCGAGCGTGGCGGATAGATGCCATGCAGGACATCGCGTCCAACCATCAGACGATGGATTTCGTTCGCCTCGATGCTTGCTGCACTGCAGGAACAGACAAATTGGCCGTCCTTAAGGATCGTTAGATCGTCGGCCACGGCAAGCACCTCGCTGAGGTGATGCGACACGAAGCCGATCGTCATGCCTTTTGACTTCAACTCCTGCATGACGTTGAGCACCGCGTCCACTTCCCTATGGTCGAGATACGCCGTCGCCTCGTCGAGCAGCAGAGTATTCGGATTTGATGAGATCGCGCGCGCGATCTCAATACATTTCAACTCACCCAGATTCAGTCGGCTGATATTGGCGTTTACAGAGATTTTCACACCAATTTGGTCAAGGGATCGTTGCGCCGCTACCGCTATCTGCTTGCGCTTCAACACTCCAAACGGTCCCGCGTGGCGACGAAGATCGCCGATGAAGATGTTCTCGGCGACGGTCAACGAGCGATTGATGGTGATTTCCTGATGAACCAGCGCCACCCCCCGGTGTGTGGCGTCAAAGTTGGAATGCGGCGCGTAGGGCAAGCCGTCCAACGTCATTTCACCACTGTCAGGACGAATAGCCCCGCCCAGCATACGCAGAGTCGTGGACTTGCCCGCTCCGTTTTCACCGACGATGGCATGAACCGTACCTGTGCGCAGCGTGATCGGAATGTCTTTGGCCGCAACTGTTTGTCCGAACCGCTTATTCAGACCAACCCCAACTAGCGTCATGGTGCCCAACCGAATACGAGATGACAAAAAGCATCAGCGGTGGTGTCGTAGACACCACCGCTGATATGAACCTATCTTATCGATGTATTACTTGGAGTAACGGAGTACGGCATCTCCGATAGTGTCCGCGCCCGGTGCGTCCTTGTTGTAGACCTTCGAGTGAGCCTTGAAATCAAAGTTCGGCTGCCCACCCGGAAAACCTGCCTCGAAGCGAACAACATCGGCTTGCGTCATCGGCAACAGCTTGAGCTTAAGGTTAGCTTGGTCGGCGGTTACCTTGGAACCGTTGAGGTAGTCATACATGACCAGCAATCCGATGCCGCCCTGTAGCCAATGGCCACCAATGCTGAAGAGCTGCTTGCCCGCCTTCATTGCAACGACGTTGGAGTCGTTGAGATCCATGCCGACGATTAAGACGTCCTTGCCAGGCGTCTTGCCTGCACGCTCCAACCCCGCGATCACGCCCATCGCCATGGGATCGTTCGACGCAAAAACCCCTTGGATTTCGGGGTGGCCCTGGTAGAGCGATCCAAACGCTGTCTGGGCCTGGTCACGGGTAAAATTACCATCGACTTCGCCCGCGATTTTGACTTTGTCGACGCCCACTTCCGCGATCGCCTGATCGAGACCTTTACGGCGGTCAATCGCAACCGAAGTGCCTGGCGTTCCGTTGACCACACCGATCACTTTCTTGCCGTCGGGTCCGGGCTTGAGCGTGTCAAGCAACGCCTTGCCCATATGATAGCCGGCGTCTAGGTCACTCGGCCCGACGAACGCAATGTAGTTGGCGTGTTTTGCGCTCTGCGGGGCGAAATCAGGATAGGAATCCGTGATCACGACGGGAATGTTCGCGCGCTGGGCGAACGCGATGGTGGGGGGAGCCGAGGACCAGTAACCAACCGAGATGATGCCATCGACTTTACGAGCGACGAGGTCCTGGGTGAACTGAACCATATTATCCGGCTTATTGTCAGCGTTCAGGATGATGAGTTTCACGCCGAGTTGTTCGGCACCAGTCTTCGTGAACGCGACATACCTGTTCCAGAACTCCGAATCGAGTGTGGGAACGATTACGCCGATCGTCGGCTGTTCGGCCGCCATGGCTCCCGATCCCAAGGCGCTTAACGCGACCGCAGCAAGCAATGCTTTACCGATAGTACGCAATTTGATCATGTTTACATTTCTTCCCATTATTTTTATGTTTTATTTCGCGCGCCGGTTAATCATTAGAGGCAGCGCGCGCCCCCTCGGTGAATTTGCGTAAGTCGCTAACCCAACGATCCTTGAATTGGGTTAAGCTCGCGCGTTGTAAAGGTGAGGTTACCGATCAATCTTGTTGATTTGTCGATCTAGTTCTGAATGCTGCGGACCCAAGGCAAGGCTTCACGCGACCACTTACAGATACCCTATCGCTCTCCCGAAAGCGTGAGCCTTTGCTTGGACCTCCCTAATCAGTTCATTACCTGGAACTCTAGTTTCGTCTGAGGAAACGCTACGGGTATCGAAACCTGTCGTCAATACTCTTCTGCCATCCCAGCGTTAGCACATGACAAGTCCTTCCTGAGAGTACGCGATATCTCAATGCGCGAATCAATCGCTCCGAGTAGTGGGTTCAGGTGGAGTCGCTCACGAGCGGTGTCCGTTGCCGGAAATAATAT
>JANXXW010000136.1 GCA_025350425.1 Rhodospirillales bacterium | reverse complement strand
CGGCAGCTTGTTGCGCGAACAGCCCCGCCAGACAGTTGAGCGTGTAGGCGAGTTGGCCGTGGACGGGGATGACGATGGAGACGTCCGGCGCCTGATCGTCACCCGGCGTTCGCAAGACGCGAGCGGTTCCGTTCAACGCGGCGATTGCGGCCGCGAAGCGGGGCGCATCGCCGAGCAAGCCGAACTCACCTAGGAACGCCGCACCATCCGCGGCACACCGGATTAGGTCGTCGTCGGCGCGATGATCGTAGAAACCTATTGGTGGCTGGAGGGGATCGGCGAGAAACGGCCAGGGATGCCGGTCCCGTGGATCATCGAACCATACCGCATCGGGCCGGGTCGCCTTGGTCGCCAGGTCCGCCCGAAGTCTTCGGTTCTCAACGGCAAGATCGACCGCCTTTTCCCCAAGGACCGTCAGGCGCTCCACCAGGGCGGCCGCGCGGCCGCGCGGGAAGTCCGTTGCCGCGTCGGGTTGATCCAAGCCTTGATCCTCGTTGCGTTGGAGGTCGTCTTGAACCGGTTTGCCGAGAACGGCTCCGGGGCGCAACATCAATCGCAAGCCGTATCAGTTCAGGATCGACCAACCCGATGGAGCCAGCTTCGTCAGCGATACCCGCATCCCTGGAAACATTTGAAGGACAGATGCGGCAAGTCTGGGCCGAGGCAGCCGGAGTCGATTTTCGCCCACGCGGTGTCAACCGGGTTGCGGACGCCTTCGCGCAGGCAGGCGATCGTCTCGTCGGCGGTACCGCCGATCCATTGAGCGTGGCGCAAGCCGGCCTGCTGCGGCAATTCGGGCCAATCGATCTTCCCTGGGTCACGGAACCCGACATCAGCGTGATCTTCCACGCCCGGGACGGAATCGCGTCCACGGTCGGGGTAATTCGCAGCCTTGCAAGGGGAACGCGGCTGGAAGTGGTTATGCTCGACGACAGTCAGGACCCGCGCACGGCGCTGCTTCGGGGCATCGCGCCGAATCTGGTGATTTTCAATGCGCCGGGCGGATCAGAGGACGAGGCCGCCCTTCGCGCGACCACCCTGGCGAGAGGCCGCGCGTTCGCCATGCTCGATGATACCGTCAAACGCCCGTCGGCGACGGCGCTCGCGGCCTTGTCGTCCCGGACCGGCGCCGTCGTTATCGGGCCGGCGATAATGGAGCGGGCAGCACGGACCGGCATGTCGGGACTTCTTGGGGCGGAGCATATCCGCGCAGAGGGGCGGCTTGGCCTCCTCATCCATGTCGGCGCGAAGGAGTTCGCGCAATTCGGCGGCAGCGCCCTGAATGATGTTGCCTTACTGGATTTCTGCCTGCGCGCGCGCGCGGCAGGAGTACCGGTGCCGTTTCACGACGAGCCGGCGGGAGGACCCACATGGACGCGATAAGCGTCACGGCCCTTGCGGCACGGTTCCCCGCGAGGTCGTTCATCTCGAAAGCGGAGTTTGACGAGTACATCCGCGAGAACCGTGACCGGGTAGACGCTCGCTACCGACACGAGTTGGAATTCGCTTCCACCAAGCCAGAAATAAGCTGGCCCGGCACCTGCGCGCCATGCCTTCGTCCAACGACCTACACCTCACGCACCAAAGGCGGCGAGCGCCTGCCCGATGGACGGGTACTGCCGAACTGGCGCGAGGAACTTGCCTGCGATTGCGAGGATCGGATCAACGCGAGGGGCCGGGCAATGCTGCATTTCGCAGAGAGTGTCACGGGCCTGCTCCCGGCCATGCGAGTACTGGCATTCGGACCATCCACCCCGGTTTCGCGCCGCATCGGCCAGACTGCGACGCTGATACATCGAACCCGGATGCTGGTAGCCGGGGGAGCGTATCGCCTCGACCTACCAGACGCTTGCGTGCAACTCGCCCTCGCGCCGGATTACCTGAACCATGTGCCACCGCTGGACGCGGCGCTGGCCGAGTTGCGGCGCGTGCTGGCGCGTGGTGGGCAACTGGTGTTCACGGTACCGTTCCGGGTCGACCTGGCGAATACGATATCCCGGACCGACGATCTGCCCCACGTGAATGGATTGCTGCCGACATATTACGGAGCTTCGATCCACGATATCGGCTGGGACGTGCTGTCCAGGCTGCGAAAAGCCGGTTTTGCGGGCGCGTCGGCTTACAGCTATTGGTCCGAGGAACTTGGGTATCTGGGTCCATTCAACATCATCATCACCGGGACGGCGTGAGCTCGGCCGCAGTAGCAGTATAAATCCAGCAGCCGGCGCCCAGCACCACGCGGCCATCCCCGAGATGAGGGCGAAGCGCCGCCTTGATCGCGACGCGGGCGGCGGCAATGGTCTCCTCAGAAGCCTCCCGCAACAAAGACCCAACAGGGCCGGTCTGGACGCTGAACTGGGTTGCGGCCGCCAGCGCATCCACGTCGGAGCCGGTGGGCGATTGGGCCAGTGTGAGATCCGCGTCGAGTTTTTCCGCGCGAGCATCCGAGAAACCCGCTTCCGTCAGGATGGAAAGGACGCGGTCCGAATCCGCGAACCCGAACGGGCCGGGTGCGCCGGGAGGCATGGGCTCGGGTGTCGGCACCAGCGGCAAGACCGAGGCGCGCGGGACGCTGAACCACGGGTTTTGATCCATCGGACGCCAGCATAGCATCACCACCCGTCCGCCCGGTTTCAGCGCACGACGGAGATTGGTGAAGGCGGCAACGGGATCGGCAAAGAACATGACACCGAAGCGCGACGTGATCACGTCGAACTCCGCCTTCGGTAACGCATAAACGGAGGCGTCTTCGAGTACCCATTCGATCGGCGCGATTGTTCCCGGCGTTTGCAGCGCGGCACGGGCTCGGGCCTGGGCCAGCATCGGGGAGGACACATCGACGGCGAGGACCCGTCCATCGGCGCCAAGAGAACGCGCTAAGGCGAGGGTCAGATCGCCGCAACCGCAGCCGACGTCGATCACGGCCTCGCCTGGCTGCGCGCCCACATGACGCAGCAAGGATGCCGTGAGCGGAGCAAAAGCATGGTCCAACTGGTTATGGTTGCCGGCCCACTTCTCGCCGACCTGCCCATTCCAGAAGGCGATTTGGTCCGCGTTGCCCGGCTCGGCCATTCAGAAATATCCCTCGCGCTTCTTCTTCTCCATCGAGTCCGCCGGGTCCTGGTCGATGATCCGCCCACCGCGTTCGGAGCTACGGGCGACGAACATCTCCGCCACGATCTCGCCCATTGTGGTCGCGTCTGATTCCATGGCGCCGGTCAGGGGGTAGCAGCCGAGGGAACGAAAGCGCACCCGCCGCATCTGGGGCCGTTCACCGGGCAAAAGGCGCATACGTTCATCGTCAACGACGATCAGGCTACCGTCGCGCTCCACCACCGGGCGTTCGGCCGCGTAATATAGCGGCACGATCGGCAGGTTCTCGGTCATGAGATAGTGCCAGATATCCAGCTCGGTCCAGTTCGACAGCGGGAATACCCGCAACGACTCGCTGCCGGAGATACGGGGGTTCCAGTTGTTCCAGAACTCCGGACGCTGGTTCTTCGGGTCCCAGGCGTGGCTGGCGGAGCGGAACGAGAAAACGCGCTCCTTGGCCCGAGACATCTCCTCGTCGCGCCGCGCGCCACCAAAGGCCGCATCGAAGCCGTGTTGGCGCAATGCCTGCTTCAGCCCCTCGGTTTTCATGGTGTGGGTGTAGAAGGCCGACCCATGATCGAACGGGTTAACGTTCTGGGCGCGGCCTTCCTCGTTGACATGGACGATCAGGTCGAGCCCGAGGCGGGACACCGTCTCGTCGCGGAAGGTGATCATCTCCCGGAACTTCCACGTGGTGTTCACATGCAGCAGCGGGAACGGGAGCTTGGCGGGGAAGAAGGCCTTGCGCGCCAGATGCAGCATGACCGAGGAGTCCTTGCCGATGGAATACAGCATCACCGGCTTACGGCACTCTGCGGCCACTTCCCGCATGATCTGGATGCTCTCGGCTTCCAGGCGTTTGAGGTGCGGGACACTTGGTTTGGATGGCGCTAATGCAACGTTCATGGTCACGTTTTAGGCTCGCTTACCGCGAGATGCCACAAAAAGGCGGTTACGGGCAGATGTAGTGCTGGCCATCAGGCGCCCGGAAACAGCCGACCGACTCTGGAAAGACCTGTTTGGGTAGCCAGAGCACCACGGCGGGAAAGAAAATCGTGAAGCCGATGGTGATGAAGAAGATGATGTATATCGGCAACGATGCCTTGAGCGCCGAGGAGAAGCGGACGCCGACGAACTTCGAGGCCATCAGCAGGGCAAGCCCGTAGGGCGGCGTGATCAGGCCGAACGCGAGGGTCACGATCAGCACGACACCCATATGGACGCCGTTGATATCGGCAGATTCGGTCAGCGCGTTTACCACCGGCATAAAAATGATGATGGCCGGTATGGGCTCGATGAAATCGCCCACGATGACGAACACGGCAACCAGCATGAACATGATGGCAACCGGATCGGTGCCGGCGACGCTGCCGATCCAGCCGGCGACCACGATGGGGCCGCGGAGGTAGGCGAGCATCCAACCGAAGGCAGAGGCGGCGGCGATGGTGATGAGAGGGAGCGAGAAGATCAGGCCGGCCTGGACGAAGTCTCGCGGGATATGCTGCAGGTGCGACGGCCGCAGGAATGGGATCACCACGCCGAGGATGTAGACGATGGCGATCACGCCCGCCTCGGTTGGAGTGAACCAGCCGGTAATGATGCCGCCGAGCAGGATGAGCGGGATCATCATCGGCAGGGCGGCCCGGCCCGCCGCGGTGGTGAGTTGGGCGAACCCGGCACGCGGACGACGAAAACCGACCGGCCTGAAGAAATAGCAGTAGATCATCAGGCCGATGCCGATCATGAGGCCGGGCACGCAACCGCCGAGGAACAACCCGGCGATGGAGACATTGCCCACCGCGCCATACACCACCGCCATGATCGAGGGTGGCACCAGGGCGGCGATGGTGGAGGCGGCGGCGATCAGCGCGGCGACAAAAGCGGGGCTATACCCCTCGGCCGCCATCGGCTTCGACATGGTGCGGGTCAGCACGGCCACATCGGCGGAGGAACTGCCCGACATGCCGGAGAAGAACATGCTGAACACGGTGGTGACCTGGGCGAGGCCACCCCTGACATGGCCGACCAGGGCCTGGCTGAGGTCGGCGATGCGGATGACCACGTTGGCCGACGTCATCAATTCGCCAACGAGCAGGAAGAACGGGATGGCCATCAGCGCTTCGGAATCGATGCCGTTGAACAGTTGGCCGACCATGGACTGGAAGGTGATGGGCGTGAGCGCGGTGCCGACCAGAACGCCGGCCATGAGGGCGAAGGCCACGGGAACGCCGAGATAGCCGAGCGTGAGGAACAGGGCCGTCATGATCCCGAGGATCAGGGAGTTGCCCGCCGCCATCAGCCGGGTACCCGCTCGAAGCCATTACGCAGGCCATTCACGATCTGTTCGACGCTGAACAGTGCGATCAATAGGCCGCAGAGTGGAATCGGCCAGTAAAGATAGGCGATCGGGAGCATCGAAGGCATTCGGAAGCTGCCGAAGCCTTGCAGGAAGTTCTGCCAGCCAAACACGGCCATGCCGAGGCCGACCAGCAGCACGACAGAGCGGTTGAACACCTCGGCAGCGCGGCGCGTCGTGCCCGACATCGCATCGGTCATCGCCGACAGGCACAGATGGTCGTTACGGCGCACCGCGACCGCCGTTCCGGTGAACACGCCGTAGGTGAAGCAGGCCATCGTCACTTCCTGCAGCCACAGCCAGGGATGGCCGATCTCGCGCGTGACGACGTCGAAGAACACCGAGACGGTGACGCCGGCGAGGAAGATCCCGCAGAGGACCATCAATGCCCATTCCAGTCCGTCGAGAAACCGCCATTTCAGGTGGCGGTCGCTTTCGAGGACGATGCCGGTATCGTCCGTCAATGGACGGCGCGGATCAGCCCGAGGATTTTCACCGCGTTCGGCCCGAGCGCCTGGGCGGAAGTATCCTGGATCGGCAATGCGATCTTGATCAGGCCGGACTTGTCCACGTCGGTCACGAACTTGACGCCGAGCTTCTGCAGAATCGCCTGACTTTTGTGCTCCAGCGCGAACGCCTGTGCCGGCTGCTTGGCGGAAACCTCGTCGGCGGCGGCCTGGACCCAGCCTTTCTGCTCGGCCGTGAGCGACGACCATACCTTGTCGCTAACCCAAAGGACGCTGTTATTGGCTTCATGTTCGGTGAGCGACATCACGGGCGCCACCTCGTAATGCTTGTTGGCCTGATAGACGTTGATGCCGTTCTCGGCCATGTCGACAACTCCTGTCTGGAGGGAGGTGTAGACGCTGCCGAACGGCATATGGACGGTCTGCGCGCCGTAAGCCGGGAAGATGACGTCCTCGGTGGCGGTCGCCTGCACGCGGATCTTCAAGCCCTTGAGATCCTCGATGCGATGTATCTCTTTCTTCCCATACAGGTAGCGCAGGCCAAGGGTCGCGAGGCCTAGCACGTGGCCGCCCTGCACCGTCTGGTCGAACATCTGCTTCATCGCAGCGACCACGCCCGGATCGGCGAGCGCCTTGATCACGTGGTTCTCGTCGCGGAACAGGTAATGCAGCGACATGACGCCGGATTCGGGCGAGAGGGTGGCCGCGTTCGCGGTCGAACTGATCATGAAATCAATGTCGCCGGTGCGTATCTTCTGCAGCATCTGCGGCTCCTGGCCGAGCTGTGCGCCAGGAAACTGGTCGATGACCATGCCACCTATGCTCATCTCAGAAAGCTTGGCGTTGAACATGTCACCAGCGACGCCGAAACCCGTGGTATGCGGTTGGTCATAGCCGAAGCTGAAATGACGCGGATCGGCGGCATGGGCGCTGGTCGTGGCGAAAGAGAGCGCTACCACGGCACATGCGGTAGCCAACAGGCTGCGTCGTTTCATGCCATCGTCTTCCCGGTTCTCGCCACTTGTCGCGCGCGGCTTGTTCGCGAGAGCCTATCGTTACGCAACACCGATTGCCAAGCTACAATCAGAAGAGTTTCGTAGTCTGGCTGCCCCATTTCAGGTGTGGTTCGAGCAGGCTGCCGACGCAGTGAAGCGGCCGGGTGTGCGCGAAGATATCGTCGCCAAGTTTGATCGTACGCCGTCGCGATCCGTGTGCTGGCGCTATTCCTTCACCGCGCCTGTCAGGCTGGACACGTAATACTCCACGAAGAACGAGTAGAAGATCGCGACCGGGAGGGAGCCGAGCAGGGAGCCGGCCATCAGCGCGCCCCATTGATAGACGTCGCCCTGCACCAGTTCGGTCAGGATCGCCACGGGCACCGTCTTGTTCTCCGAGGAAGAGATGAAGGCCAGGGCGTAGATGAACTCATTCCACGATAGGGTGAACGCGAAGATGCCGGCGGAGATCAGGCCAGGGACCGCAAGCGGCAGCGTGATCCGGCGCAGGATCTGCAGGCGGCTGGCACCATCGATGAGCGCGCATTCCTCCAGCTCGTAAGGGATCGATTTGAAATAGCCGATGAGCAGCCAGGTGCAGAACGGGATGAGGAAGGTGGGGTAGGTGAGGATGAGCGCCCAGGAGGTGTCGAACAGGCCAAGCTGGAACACGATGGTAGCCAGTGGGATGAACAGGATCGACGGCGGCACGAGGTAGGCCATGTAGATGCCAAGGCCGACATAGCCGGAGCCGCGGAAACGCAGCCGCTCGATGGCATAGGCCGCGAGCACGCTGGAGAACAATGAAAGCGCCGTCGCGCCGAAGGCGACGGTCATCGTGGTCCAGAGCCAGCGCGGGTAATCGGTCTCGAACAGCAGTTTCCGTATGTTCTGGAGCGTGGGCGAGGTGATCCAGAACGGATTGTTATTCCTGTAGTCGAGCAGCTCCGAATCCGGTTTGAACGTGGTGATGCCCATCCAGTAGAACGGGAACAGCAGCACGACGAGGAAGCAGGCCAAAGGCACATAGACCGTGACGATACGGCGCATGCGGCTTTCGGACGAGAGAATGCCGGTGCTTTCGTGGTCGGTCACGTCATCGGCCGTGGTGTGGTCGGCCATGGTGTCGTCGGGGAGGATAACGGTGTCAGTCATTGTCGCTGCCCTGCTGCCATTTGCGCCGGCCAAGGGCGAAGTAGCTGAACACGGTGGCCAGGATCAGAAACGGGATCATCGCCACCGCAATCGCGGCGCCCTCACCCAGATGCGAGCCGGGGATGCCGCGTTGGAACGCCAATGTCGCCATCAGGTGCGTGGAGTTGATCGGGCCGCCCCGGGTGATGGCATACACCAGCTGGAAATCGGTGAAGGTGAACAAGACCGAGAAGGTCATGACGATAGCCAGGATCGGCATCAGCAACGGACGCGTAACGAAACGGAAGCGCTGCCACGGCGAGGCACCGTCGAGCATGGCGGCTTCGTAGAGCGAGGGCGAGATGGTCTGCAACCCGGCGAGCAAGGTGATCGCCACGAACGGGATACCGCGCCAGACATTGGCCGCGATGAGCGACCATCGGGCGTGCCAAGGCGTGCCGAGGAAGTCGATGTAATGGTCAAGCCAGTGCAGCTTATCGACCAGCACGTAGGAGATGATAGAGAATTGCGGGTCGTAGATCCACCAGAACGCGATCGCCGACAGCACCGTGGGCACGATGTAGGGCAGTAGGATTATCGCGCGGACCAGCGACTTGAACGGCATGTGATTGTTCAGCAGCAACGCGAGCCACAGGCCGAGGCCGAACTTCAGGATTGTGGCGAAGAAGGTGTAGGCCACCGTCCACCATACCGCGTTGAGAAAGATGCGGTCATGGAACAGACTCTCGAAGTTCTCCAGGCCTACCCACTCCCCGGCGCGGCCGATCTGGGTGTCGGTGAAGGCGAGATAGATGCCCAGACCGAGCGGATAGGTGAGGAACACGATCAGAAGGCTCAACGCCGGAAACAAGCAGATACAGACAAGGAACGCCTTGTTGTCCATCAGCCGGGCCAGCGTACCCGGAGTGCGCCGGGGGGCTACCCAGTTGAGGGCGTCGATATCGCGCGTGTCGGTGGCGCTCATTGCTTGTAGATACGCTTTGCCCGGCGCTCGGCTTCGGCCACCGCTTCCTCGGGCGTGGCCTGGTCCGACGAGACGGCGGCAAACATCTGCACGTTGACGTAATCGGCGAGCACGGCACCAGATGCCGCGTTGATGGGGCCTTTATAGCCGCTGTAGAACTCCATCGCGCAGCCGTCGCGATAGGCGATCAGCTTGGGGTCCGATTTCCAGACCGCACTCTCGCTGTAGGCCTTGAGCGAATGCGCCCAGTAGCCGGTGGTGGCGGTCAGCCAGGGATCGTACTGCTCGGCTTCCATCATGAAGCGGATGTACTCCTTCGCGGCATTCGGATATTTGGTGTGCTTGAACACCATGGCGTTGATGACGGTAGCGGTTTCCGGCCGCGACCTGGCGAGCCCGGTCGGCATCGGCGCGTGATAGACGTCTTCGGCGATACTGGCCGTCCGGGGGTTGTTCTTCAGCGCGAAATAGATCGAGCATCCATTTTGCGTGAGGCTGATATCCTCGTTGATGAATGCCTTGTTGTTGCTCGGGTCCTGCCAGGAGAGCACGCCGGGGATGAAGGTCTGGTATAGCTCCTTGGCGTATTTCAGCGCCGCGATGGTTTCGGGGCGGTTGATGGAAACCTTGCCGTCCTCGTCGATCATGTAGCCATTATGCGACCAGAGCAGCCAGCCACAGTAGGCGTTGGCGTCGCCCACGGCGTTGCCGAGCGCAAAGCCCGGGGGATGGCCGTTCTTCTTGAGATTACGGCACAGGTCGAGGAACTTGCCGTGGTCGCTCGGGATGGTGTCGAAGCCGGCTTCGTTGACCCAGGATTTGCGGTAAACGGCCGGGCCGGCGGACCCGCCGAACGGAATTGCGATCCATTGATCGGTATTGTGCTTCCTGCCGTACAGCGCGGCGAGGGTTTGCCAGCCACCGTATTTCTTGCCGAGGTATTCGGCGATATCGGTCATGTCGAGGATGCTGTCCGTGTAGAGATGCGGATCGTCGCTCCAACCCAGCACGATGTCCGGACCGGCGCCGGTACGAGCGGCGACGGCTGTCTGCGGGCGGAGGTCTTCGAAGCCGACATAATCGACGCGGACCGGCACGCCTATCGCCTTGGCGAATTTCTGCGTGTTGAGGTCGAAGTAGACACCGTCGGGGTCGATGTATTTGACCGGACGCAACACGCGAAGCGTGGCGCCTCGCTCAAGCGGCAGGGACGGCGGTTTCACATCAACAGTCGGAATCGCGGCACGGGCCGGAGCGGTGGCCAGGGTGGATACGGCAGCCATTCCCGCCGCCAAACCAATCGAACCCCGTCGCGTGATGTCGTCCATGACGTGTTGTTCCCAATAGGCAGCGTTGATCGCCGCCCTTAATGTTTCTAGTTGAGGCGCATTCCAGTCTGCTGGTCGAACAGGTGCACCTGATGAGGTGTGGGTGCGATATGGATGGTCTCGCCGGGTTTCGCGGCGACCCGTTCGCGGAAGGCGCAGGTGATAGCCGTGTCACCGACACGCGCCATGACCTGAGTCTCGGAGCCGGTGGGCTCGGTCACTCGAACGAGCGCGGGCACGCCGTCGCCGGACAGGACCCAGTGTTCGGGGCGGATGCCGTAGACGACGGGGCGGCCTTCCTCGCCCGAAGTGCCAGCGGGAAGCGGGAGGCGAACGCCATTCACCTCGCACATGCCACCGCGCACGTTGCCGTTCAGGAAGTTCATCGCGGGCGAACCGATGAAACCGGCCACGAACTGGTTGGCGGGGCGGTCGTACAGATCGAGTGGCGCGCCAATCTGCTCGACCCGGCCAGCGTGCATGACGACGATCTTGTCGGCCATGGTCATGGCCTCGATCTGGTCATGGGTAACGTAGATGGTGGTGGTCTTGAGACGCTGGTGCAGGTCCTTGATCTCGGCCCGCATGTTGACGCGCAGCTTGGCGTCCAGGTTGGACAGTGGCTCGTCGAACAGGAACACCTGCGGATCGCGCACGATGGCGCGGCCCATGGCAACGCGCTGGCGCTGGCCACCGGAGAGCTGTCGGGGATAGCGTTCCAGCAACTGGCCAAGGCCAAGGATGTCGGCGGCCCGGCCGACCTTCTGCTCCAGCACCGCTTTCGGCGCCTTCGCGAGCTTGAGTGAGAACGCCATGTTGTCGCGCACGGTCATATGCGGATAGAGGGCATAGTTCTGGAAAACCATGGCAATGTCGCGCTCCTTCGGCGCCACATTGTTAACCACGCGGCCACCGATCGCGATTTCGCCGCGCGTGATATTCTCCAGGCCAGCTATCATCCGCAGCAGCGTGGACTTGCCGCAACCGGACGGGCCGACGAGGATGACGAATTCGCCGTCATCGACCTCCACATCAACGCCGTGCAGGATCTGGGTGGTGCCGAAAGCCTTACGCACCGCGCGGATTGAAACGTTGGCCATCGGCGCCGCGCACTCCCTGATTCTGAACGTTTGGCCTTGCCGGCCAATTCCCCGCGCTCACGATAGTGACAGGGCAGCGGCTTGGCTACACTCTTACCTACGTTGCCGGTCGTTCAAAAATTGGAGCAGTGGCGAGTGTCCCCAAATGCCCACATATCCTCGTGTTCGACGATCCAGACCCGGTAGCAACCGGCGCCGCTGCACGCGAGCCACACCGCACGCGCAGGAAACGGCAGCAACGCCCAGCGGGGCGAGCGGTCTGGGACGGAAAGCTCGAACGCCGCGATGATGGCGAGCGTGCCGAACAATTCGACCTGCACCTGCCAAGACACCATGCGGTCGTGGAACACGCGCATATCGGCGAACAGCATGATACCCGCGGCACTGATGGCGGCAGCCCATAGGAGCAGCGGGAGCGCGGGCGGGTGGACGTACTGACCCTTAGATTCCACGTGACCTACTGGGATTATCTCGGCTGGCACGATCCGTTCTCTTCGCCGGATGCCACCAAGCGCCAGCGGGATTACGGCACGGCAATGCGCGGGTCGGTCTCCACGCCGCAGATGGTGATCAATGGCACGCATGATGTGGTCAGCTCGGACCGGCCGAAGGTGTTGCGGACGATACGACAGGCCGCTTCGTCCACCGTCGCCGCCGCCCCGGTACAGCTGCGACGCGACGGCGACGCCGTGGGGGTGGCGATGCGTCTTAGCGTGCTCGGGCTCGGTTTAGCGCTGGCGCTCGGAAGCGCCAGCGCACAGGCCGAGACGCTGCCGGACTGGCCCGATGTGGTGGTATTCTGCGAGCCGACGTTGCTCCATGCGATGACGGATCTGGGGGCTGTGTTCCGCGCGCAGACTGGAACGCCGGTGCGTGTATTCACGGCGCCTGGCTCGATGCTGGTGCGGCAGGCCAACCATACCCGGAACGACATCCTGGTCCTGCAAGGCTCGGCGGTGATGGACGAGGCGGCACGGATCGATGCGATCCGGCCGGACACGCGAGTTTCCGTTGGCGGCAATCGTTTGGTGGTGGCCCGCCGTGGCGCGGGCGCGGAGGAGAAGGGCGGGCTGGCCTCCACGCTCGGCGCACAAACAGTCGCGGCGGTGGACCCTGGCGTTCCGGAGTTGACGGGTCGCGCAACCCAGCAGGCGCTCGGTGCGGCTGGGCTGAGCCCCAGGATTTCGGGCGTGGTGGGCACCGCCGATGCGGTATTCCTGCTGGAAACCGGCGCGGTGGCGCGGGCCATCGTGTTCGCGACCGATGTCGCGGCCAATCCGGGATTATCGATCGCGGCGGTGGTCCCGCAGGAAAGCTATCCCAAGGTCATTTATCTTGCGGCGGTTAGCCACGACGCGCGGGGCGCCACGCCGGCGCGGTTCCTGGCGTTGCTGACCTCGCCCGAGGGACAAAAACACTTGCACGACGCCGGAATGGAGATCGCGCAATGAGCGCCGCCCTTGGCCGCATCACGCCACGCCGCCTGAGAGTGCACCGCACTCCGCTGATAGTGCGCGTCACGCACTGGCTAAACGCCCTGGCAATCCTGATCATGATCGGCAGCGGATGGCGCATCTACAACTGGTATCCGGCGCTGCCGCTGGATTGGCAGTTCCCGGTCTGGATTTCACTTGGCGGCGATCCGCGCGTGACCCAGGGCTTGACCGGAGAGGACGGGCTGGCCAACGCCCTGGCGTGGCATTTCGGCGCGTTATGGCTGCTGGCGATCAGCTTCGTCGTGTATCTCGCCTATGGGCTTCTCTCCGGGCATTTCCGACGCGACCTGCTGCCAATCAGCCCGAGCGGCTTTGTCCGAGACTTAATGGCGGCGGCGCAGGGTAGGCTGGCGCATCGGCTGGGCGAGCAGAACATCGTGCAGCGGACGCTATACTGGGGCGTGATGCTAGCGATCGTGCTGATGCTGGTGTCCGGCCTGGCGATCTGGAAGCCCGTCCAGTTCAGCGGGCTGACTTGGCTGTTCGGCGGCTACGAGACCGCGCGGGTGATCCACTTCCTTGGCATGGCGGCGATCGTGGGTTTCCTGGTGGTGCATGTTGCCTTGTCGCTGCTGGTGCCCAAGACGCTGCAATCCATGGTGACGGGCATTGCCACCGAACCTGCGGACGAGGGAATTTCGCGATGAAGCTGACTGGTACGCTGGAGCGGCGGGGGCTATTGCGTGGCGGGTTGAGCCTCGGGGCGCTCACGCTACTGACGGGCTGCGACATATCGGACAATGATTCGGTGCACCGCGCGCTGGCCGCCATGTCGCGCTGGAACGACCGCGCGCAGGCGGCGCTGTTCGGGGGCACGCGGCTGGCGCCCGTGTTTGCCGAAAAGGATGCGGTGAAGGATTTCCGCTACAATGCGTTCTTCGCCGCGAAGGATTCGCCCCAGCTTGCGGCGGGCGATTACAAATTGGAGTTGTCCGGGCTGATCGCCGACAAGAAGCCGTGGACCGTGGACATGCTGTACGGCCTGCCGGAGCAATCTAGCCAGATCACGCGGCATGTGTGCGTCGAGGGCTGGAGCATGATCGGCAAATGGAGCGGGCCGCCGCTTTCGGTGCTGCTGCGGACGGTGGGAGCGGATCTGAGCGCGAAGTATGTCGGGTTCCAGTGCGCCGACGGCTATCACGGCAGCATCGACATGGCCTCAGCGCTGCATCCGCAGACGATCCTGGCGTTCAAGCTATCCGACGAGGTGCTACCGGTGAAGTATGGCTATCCGTTCAAGGTCCGGATACCGACGAAGCTGGGATTCAAGAACCCGAAATGGGTGACGACAATGTATGTGACGAACCGGTATCCCGGAGGGTTCTGGGAGGACCGGGGTTACAACTGGTTCAGCGGGCTTTGAACGGTCAGGAAAGCGGCCGAAGAACGGCTAAGCCCACGGCCTTGGTCGCCACCCCAAGCTTGCTGTCCGACGTGGCAAGTGGAAGCTTCTCGCGGTAGGCCAGTTCCAGGTAGGCGGTATTGGCTGGCACCAACTTGGCACCAGGCTACCCCTACCTGTTAATAGTCACTCTCTCGCCCTGCTCGACACGATCGAGCAACGCGCTAAGAGTATTCTCGGCGTCAAAAATGCTGATTTCCATGTTGCTCTTCCGAGTAACTAGGCAGATGGCTAGCTGCTCCGATCCTATCAAGTTTCTTATTCTGTTGTGAGAACGTATGACCGCTACCGATCCCGCGTTGATGACCGCCGAGGAAATGCTCGGCCACTATGCCCGCCGCGCGCTCAGCCCCGTCGAGGTGCTGCAGGCGGTAACCGAACGGGTGGCGCGGTTCAATCCGTCGCTGAACGCCTTCGCGGTGATGAACCCGCAGGCGCTGATTACCGCGGGGCAGAGCGAGGCGAGATGGGCAGCGGGACGGCCGATGGGCAGTCTCGATGGAGTGCCCTGCACGGTGAAGGACCTGGTGGATGTCGCGGGATTGCCGACGCGGCGGGGCAGCAGGTTGAGCGATCCGACTCCGGTGGCCGAAGATGCGCCGCTGGTGATGGGATTGAAGGCCGAGGGCGCCGTGATCATCGGCAAGACCACGACGACCGAGTTCGGCTGGAAATCGCCAGGAGATTGCCCGCTGCACGGGATTACCCGTAATCCGTGGAATCCGGATTACACGACGGGCGGGTCGTCCTCCGGGGCGGCGGCGGCGGCGGCGGCGTCGTTCGGGCCGCTGCATGTCGGCACGGATGCGGGCGGGTCGGTGCGGATTCCGGCGGCTTGGTGCGGGGTGGTGGGGTTAAAGCCGACGTTCGGGCGGGTGCCGCAATGGCCGCTGGGCGCGTTCGCGGCGGTAGCGGCGGCCGGCCCGATCACGCGCAACGTGCGTGACAACGCGCTGATGCTGGGCGCCATGGCGCGGTTCGACCTGCGCGACCCCTTCTGCCTACCGGACGACGCGCGCGACTGGCGGGCCACGATCGAGGACGGGGTCGCGGAGTTGCGGGTGGCAGTGCTGCGCCGGCCGGGGTTCGACGCGCCGGTGGATCAGGAAAGCATGGCGGCCGTGGAGGACGCGGCGCGGATGCTGAGCGAGGCGGGGGCGGAGGTCGAGGAGGCCGATCCCGGCCTGCCCGAAATACGCGAGATCTTCGGCCGGGTCTGGGGTGTCGCGCTCACCCGACTGGTGAACTCGTTTCCCGAGGCGCGGCGCCACGTGCTCGACCCCGGATTGCTGGAGGTAGCCGCAGCGCATGGCGGCATGAGCGCCGCCGATTACATGGAGTCCGAAGCGATGCGGGTGATTGCCGCGCATACGATGGCGCGGTTTCACGTGAAATACGACCTCGTGCTGTGCCCCACCGTGCCGAACCCGCCACCGTTGGCCGATGCGCCCACAGTCGATCCGGTCAATGCGTTGTGGAACAGTTGGGCGCCTTGGACCTTCGCGTTCAACCTGACGCGCCAGCCGGCGATCTCGGTGCCGATGGGCCTGTCCGCAACCGGCCTGCCACGCAGCGTACAGATTGCCGCTGCGGTCTACCGGGACGATCTGGTGCTGCGCGCGGCGCGCACGCTGGAGTTGGCGCAGCCGGTGTCGCTGGCCGAACTGATGGACGCCGCAAGCTAGGATGTATCTGCGTCCGGCCTTCATCGAGACTGACCTGGACCGGATCATGGGATTGATCCGGGACATGCCGTTCGGGCTGCTGACGACGCACGGGCCGGAGGGTCTCGACGCTTCCCACATCCCGTTCACCGTCGAGCGAGAGGGCGACGCGCTGTTACTGTCCGCGCATCTGGCGGCGGCGAATTTGCAGTGCCGGGCGATCGAGAACGGGGCGGTGGCATTGGCGGTGTTCTCGGGGCCGCACGCGTATATCTCGCCAAGTTGGTACCGGACCCAGCCCTCGGTGCCGACATGGGATTACGCGGCGGTGCATCTGCATGGCGTGCTGGAGCCGGTGCTCGGCGATGCGGAGGTGGCAGCCTCGCTGCACGCCCTCGCGGTCCACGATCCCGGGAAGTTCGACGTCGATGCGCTGGAGGCGGGCTACCGGCGCGCGATGTTCAAGGGTATCCGCGCCTTCCGCATGCGCGCCACCCGCATCGAGGCACAATGGAAGATGAGCCAGAACCGCAGTGTGGCGGATCGGCAGGGCGTGATTGCAGCGCTACGGGCGGAGGAGCGTGACGAGGTCGCCGATCTGGTTATGGCCACGTTGCCGGGCTGAAACGGAGCTCGCGCTGTGGTGATACTATCATTGATCACGGCGTTGGATGACGAGCATGCAACCGAATCCGGCGTATCACGGGCGGGACACTGTATTTGTTCGGGCAAGCCGAACTGCGCCGGGCACCTTTAGGCGCCCGGCGTTTGGTAGCTAGAAGCCTTCGCGCTCGAGGCGCTTGCGCTCCATCTTGCGAGCGCGGCGGACGGCTTCGGCGGCCTCGCGGGCGCGTCGCTCGGATGGCTTCTCGTAGTGGCGACGAAGCTTCATCTCGCGGAAAATGCCTTCGCGCTGCATTTTCTTCTTCAGGGCCTTGAGCGCCTGATCGACATTGTTGTCTCGAACCAAAACCTGCACTTGGCCGCCAACTCCCATTCCGAACGCCCCGACCACCGGGACGTGTAAAATCCTTCTCGAGCGGCTCCCCGCGCGAGAAGCGGCGGCTATAACATGAGTCCGTGGAACTCGCCAAAGCCTTTCCGCATCCCACCTTGATCACACACGCTTGCTGGAGACATCATGGCCATTCTGAAGATCGCCCGTATGGGCCACCCCGTCCTGCTGCAACACGCCGAAGCCGTGGCCGACCCGACCTCCCCCGAGATCAGGCGGCTGGTGGCCGACATGATCGAGACCATGGAGGACGCCAACGGCGCCGGGTTGGCTGCCCCTCAGGTCCATGTGTCGCTGCGCCTGTTCGTGTTCCGCGCCAACCCCGACCGGGGCACCAACGACGCCGAGGATACGCAGATGCCGAACACGGTGGTGATCAACCCGACCGTGGAGCTGCTGGGCGAGGATACGCGGATGCGGTGGGAGGGGTGCCTGTCGATCCCCGGCCTGCGCGCCGCCGTGCCACGCGCGTGGCGGGTGCGTTACAGCGGGGTGGATGGCCATGGCGAGGGTTTCTCCCGCGAGGTGACGGGCTTCCACGCCGGCGTGGTGCAGCACGAATACGACCATCTCGACGGTATTATGTACCCAATGCGTATGCGGGACTTCTCGCTATTCGGGTTTTCGGAGGAACTGGCGCGGGCCGCCGCCCAGGCCCAAATTCAGGAGGAGGAGCCAGCATGATGCAGACCCCAGAGCGCAGCCCAGAGCGGGATGCCGCGATCGACGCGTTGTTGCCGCTGGTGCCGTTCGAAGGATGGACCATGGCCGCGCTGCGCCACGGTCTGCGCGACGCCGGGCTGGATGCGGAGGATGCCGATCTGCTGTTTCCCGGCGGCACGCTCGACCTGATCGAGGCTCATTCGGACCTCGCGGATCGGCGCATGGCGGCGACGGCGGATAATCCGGAATTCGCGGCGCAGCGGCTGCCGGCCAAGGTGCGAGGACTGATCGCGGTGCGGCTGGAACAGAGCCAGGGCGACCGGGACGCGATCCGCCGGGGGCTTGGCATCCTCGCCTTGCCGCGCAACACGATGCTGGCCGCCGCCATGGTCTCCCGCACGGTGGATACGATATGGTATGCGGCGGGCGACCGCTCGGCCGATTTCAGCTGGTACACCAAGCGGGCGATCCTGATCGGGGTCTACAGCGCCACGCTGCTGTTCTGGCTGCGCGACGAGAGCGACGACCATGAGGCGACGCTGGCCTTCCTCGATCGGCGCCTCGCAGGGGTGGCGCGGATCGGTAAGATGCGGCGTTCGGTGGAAGCGCGGATGAAGCCGTCGCAAGCCGCCTGATACGATATCGCAACCGTACGCCTGACCGTCGCGTTAGGCCGTCTCCTAGTTCATGTCACACAGGAGACAACTTCATGCGCGGCGGTCTGCTCTGGCTTCTTGGCGTGCCCATCCCCGTCATCATCCTGCTTTACGTCTTCCACGTGATCTGACGCACGTGATCTAACGCACGTGATCTAACGCACGTGATCTAACTGGGGGTCAGGCAAACCGGAGCGAGCCATCGATCCGGGCTGAGGCGATGAGCGTCAGCCCGGCCTCCTGCGCCGACCGGACCGCGAGCGCCGTGGGGGCGGAGATCGCCACCAGCGAGGACATCCCCGCCGCCACCGCTTTCTGCACCATCTCGAACGAGCACCGGCTGGTGATGACGCAAAATCCAGCCTCCGTGTCCGCCCCGGCGCGTAGCCGGGCGCCGATCAGCTTGTCCAGGGCGTTGTGCCGCCCGACATCCTCGCGCAACCAGACAATATTACCCTGCGTGTCGCACCAGGCCGCCGCATGGGCCGCGCGGGTTTCACGAGCCAATGGCTGCAACCCGCGAAGGTCCCCCAGGGCACGGTGGATCGCCGCGTCGGTGGGCGGGGGCAAATGGATTGTCGTCCGGCCGGGACGGGCGAGGAGTCGGGTGCTTTCCAAACCACAGATTCCGCAGCTCGTGTGACCGCGCAGACTGCGGACCCGGTGGTCGGCCAGGAAGTCCTGGAAGCGCACAGGCATCAGCGTGACATCAATGGCGACGCTATCCTCGCCGGACTCGATCGCGATGGCGCGGATATCGCCGGCTTCGCCGATGATGCGTTCGGTCAGGGCGAAACCGGTGGCGAAATCCTCGATGTCGGCGGGCGTCGCCATCATCACCGCGTAATCGACGCCACCGAAGCGGAATGCCACCGGCACTTCCTCGGCGACCGCGTTGGTCTCGGTCACCCCGGCCCTGCTGGCCTCCACATAGCGCACGGCGGCGGGTGCGTCGGTCAGTTGCATCCCCAGCGAACGCCAGGCCGGCACGGGGGTTGCGGGATCAGTCCATGCGCGCCTCAAGCGCCTCGATATCTGGGTCGCTGAAGCCGAAATGGTGCGCGACCTCGTGGATCAGCACGTTGCGGACGAGCCGATACAAATCCTCCCCACCTTCTACCCACTCCAGCAAGATGGGTTGGCGATACAGGAAGATCAGGTCCGGTGTGCGCGCGATATCGCCGACGCTACGCCGGTTGAGCGGCGTGCCGGTGTAGAGGCCGGTCAGGTCCCAGGCGGACTCGATGCCCATCTCGTCCAGGGTCGCGTCGTCGGGCATTTCCTCCACGGCGATACCGACATTGTTCACATGGCGGCGAAGTTCGTCGGGAATCGCCGCCCAGGCACGTTCGGCGAGTGCTGCGATCTCGTCAGCGGTCGGAGCCGTGGTAAACAGGCGCTGGGTCATGCGGACGAGTGCAAACGATGGCCGCCGGATGGTCAAGCACAGGATGGAGGGAGCCATGAAAACTTTGAACGATGCGGCGACCATCCAATAGTAAAAGACGGGCTTCTCAAACTGCGCCTCGCCGAAGATTTTCGGCGTCACCCAATCGCCGCCCTGCAGCATTTCCTGCGCAGTCACCGCGTAGAACGGCTCGTCCGGATCGATCAGCCCGATGCGCCCAAGCCGCACCCAGAACACGAGAATGCAAAGTGCGAGAAGGAGGAACAGGTCGCGTGATTTCAATTTCCGGAAATAGGCAGTGGTTGGAGTGTGTTGACGCGACCCGCCTGGGGTGGGTGCGGGCGCGAGAAGTCCCGGCAAATGCGCTTTGCGTCAACACGGAAAGCCGCAGCGCTAAAATCCCTCGGCAAGTCCGGGCACGCGCGGATCGCTTGCGCCGGTGAAACCTTTCCCATCCGCAGCGCGGCCGACTCCGTTGCACGCGCCGAACGGACCGCCTGCGGAAATTTTCTGGCTGCGCGACTTCAGCTCGCCGAGCACCAGAGCGCCGATGCGATCCTCGATTTTCAACTCATCGGGACTCCACTGGTGATGGAAACGCGGCGCGGCGATCGCAGCCGGAAGATCCATGCCGAAATC
>JANXXW010000125.1 GCA_025350425.1 Rhodospirillales bacterium | reverse complement strand
CCGGCCGCTGTGGCGGACCCTTTTCTGGACACACATGACGGCCATCAACCGCACGGCCTACCCACGCCCTGGCGTACGGCTGACCCGGGACGAACTCGGCACCCGCTACAATCTGACCGAAGCCGGCCTGGCTTTCGTCCACGCGAGCGCGCGGACCGGTCCGGGACGCCTGCTGCTCAAGACACGCCGGGATCTCGGATATTTCCCGGCGCCGAATGCAGTTCACGCCGGAACGGTGGGCCATCTGGCCGCACAGCTTGGGGTCACGCAAGCGGCAGCATGGCCTGACGAAGTGCGGCTCACGGAGTCGCTTTATCGCTACCAGGCCGCAGTGCGGACCTACCTTTCGGTTACGACTTATGAAAGCACAGCCGAGCAGATGGTGACCGACATCGTTCCCGGCACCGCTGAAACTATGAGCGACCCGGCCGACCTCATCAATCGGGCGGTCGAGGCCTTCGGGGCGGCAGCCATCGATCTGCCTGCGTTCAGCACCCTCGACCGGCTGATGGGCCGGCTCCGCGTTGAAGTTCACGGGCAACTCTACGGCCGCGTCGCGGCCCGGCTTATGTCGCAGGGTGCGGTAGTGCTGGATAATCTGCTCGCCAAACTCCCTGACAGCGTCACGACCGGCTTCAACCGTCTGAAACAGGCACCCGGACCCGCAACGTCCAAGACGATTACGCTCTGGACCGATCGCCTCGGGTGGATGGACGGGCTGATCGATCCCGATCCGCTCCTCGAGGGTATCGCGCATACCAAGCTGCGCCAGTTCGGCGCCGAGGCCGCGGCGCTCGAGGTGGGCGACATTGTCGACATCACCCAACCGAGCAGGCGGCACACCCTGCTGCTCGCTTTGCTGCGCCAGGCCCGGATGCGTTGCCGTGACGAGTTGGTCGAGATGCTGCTGCGCTGCGTCCGGCTCACCCGGGCCGTCGCCAAGGAGCAGCTCAACGACTTGGGGGTCCGGTGGTAACGGAACCGAAAGTTTGATTGAGCAGAAACCTCAGTCAGATAGCTTTGCCAGTCGTGAATAGATGCGCCGGTTAATTCACCGCGAAGCCGCGAAATGCCTGGATTTCGGATTGATCGCCGACTCGTGCATTAAAGGGTGGTTTCCTGCATCAGGTAAATGAATTCAGCTGGTTGCCGAGGAGGGCCATGCTTAATCAAACTTTCGGTTCCGTTACTACCGGACCCCCAGCACCTGCGTTGGCACGACTATTGCAAAAAAATTATATTCAGAAATACAATGTTATTTTTGATTTCTATGGGTTTACTTCGCGTTAAATCGTTGTCAAAAAGATACAAATATCGGAATCTAGTCCAGTGACAACGTCCGCCTCGACCGCCACCACCGTCCTCCTTAACGCCAGCATTCTCCGTGCCAACGCCAACCTGGCCGCACGCAGCGGCGCCTCCGATGGTCTCGTGGTCGAGGCCGTCGCCCCGCCGGTGGTGACCGCGGCGCTGGCCGCCGATACCGGCATATCCAGCACCGACCATATCACCAGCAACCCAGAACTGACCGGCACGGCCAGCGGGCCAGGCGTCGTCACCATTAGCAACGCCGTCACCGGCGCTGTGCTCGGCACGGCTAACGTCATCTCCAACTTCATCACGAACGCGGATTTCGGGCCTGATATCACGACCTATCCCGGCTACGGCACCGTCCCGAACTGGACCGGCTCGGGAAGCGGCTCGAACGTGTATGGACAGCCGTTCTGGGACAATGGCACGGTCCCCAGTGGCATCACGACGGTGGGGTTTGCGCAGGGCGCCGGCTCGTATCTGTCGCAGACGGTTTCCAATCTGGTTGTGGGGCAGACCTACACGCTCAGCTACCTCGAAAACGCGCGGGGCAATTCCGGCACTCCGGTCACCGAGGCGCTGGTCAATGGCCAGATCGTCGTCGCGGCCCATAATAACGCGCCGGTCGGCGGCTCTAACTCGTTCCGCAGCGAGAGCGGCACGTTCGTCGCCACCTCGACGAGCGAGACCGTCGAACTCCTGACCACGGCCGTGACTCGCGGCAGTGACGGCACCGCGCTCTACACCAATGTGTCGGTCGAGGCCGCAGCCGGGCCAAGCTGGAACTTCACGCCCACCTTGGTCGACGGCAGCTACACGCTGAAGGCCTCGCAGACCGACACTGCCGGCAATATCGGCAGTGCCACACTCGGCTTGACGCTGGTTACGGCCAAGCCTGTGGTGACCCTCGCCACATCGCCCGCCGCCAGCAACGCCCAGACCGCCATCCTCGGCATCGCCGCGCCCGGCTTCGGCACTGACGCGCTCTCAGTGGCGCTCACCTCGGATGCCGACTTCGCTACCGGCAGCTCCGTTACGCTCTCGGGCGGCAACCTGATCTACACGACCAATCGGATCACCGCCGCCAAGGCTGGTCCGGACGTGCTGACATACACCGTCACCGACACCGTCACTGGCGCGATCACCACCGAGAGCCAGACCGTCACGCTGGGCGAGGATCACACCAACCTCAACATCACCCAGCCCAGCGGCGACAACCTGATCTGGTTCGGCGGCAACGATGGCACCGATGTCGCCAATGCCGGCGCGGGAGACGACACGCTCATCGGCGGCGAGGGCGTGGACTACATCCAACTCGGCGCCGGCCATAACTCGATCCAGGGCAGCAGCGGCTTCAACAACGTCCAGGTGGACGGCAACGACACCATCTCGCTCGGCGCCGGCGGTGCCACCATCTACGTCGATCCCCAGGCGGCCGGAGCGACCGATCTGGTGATTGGCGCCGCGCAGACCACCGTCGCATCAGGCTTCTCGCTGACCTTCTTCAATGGCGACGGCGCCAGCACGGTCCAGGGGGGAGCCGGATCCTACTATGTCAAGGCGGGCACCGGCGGCGGCACCTACACCGGTGGCACCGGCGGCGGCAGCCAACTCCTCGGCGGCAGCGGCAACGCGATGCTCACTGGGGGCGGCAACAACGATTACCTGTCGGGCGGATCGGGCAACGACACCATCAGTGCCGGCAACGGCGCGATCGTCTACATCAGCGCGGGCACGGGTGCGTCGAGCATCGTTTCGGGCTCCGGCAGCGACTACATCGCGGCGACCGGTGCGGACACCATCCAGCTCGGGTCGGGCTTCTCCGGCATCGATGTCCAAGGCAGCAATCCCACCGTCTCGGCTCTCGTCGAGGGCGCTGCCTCGGTCACCACCGGAGGCGGTTTCTCGCTGGACTTTGTGGGCGGCACCACGGCCAGCACCGTCCTAGGCGGCGCCGGGCACTACCGGATCGATGCCGGCACCGGCGGCGGCGTGTTCACCGGGGGCACGGCAGGCAACAACTACATCCACGGCACCGGCGCCATGACCATCTTCGGGGCCGGCGACGGTGACTACCTCCAGGCTGGCAACACCGGCAGCAACGTCATCACTGCGGGCCGCGGGATCGAAATCCTGGCCGCTGGCGCCGGCAACGCGACGCTAATCGGTACCACCGACAAGGCCGATTTCAGCTTCCAGAACATCGGAACACTCGCCGGCGCCTACGTCGTCGAGGGCTTCCACAAGGGGGATCTCATGAGCTTCGCCGACGAGGCAACCGCCACCTACGCCCTCAACCATTACAGCGTAAACTCAGGCACGAACGGCACAATCACGCTCCAACACGGCACCACTATCGTGCTCCAGGGCTACACGGACACCTTGGGCACCCTGACTGGCTACGCTGGATATCATGGTGGCATGAAGACCGACCTTGTCACCTGACCCGCGACGTCGACTAGGCGGACGGCAGAATTCAAGACTTCCGGTCACCTTCTCGCAGGCTGCCCGAGCAGCGGGTCAGGGTCTGTCGAAAGTAAGAGAGGCAAAGTTCAGGCAGACGTATTGCTCTGCATTGTAGGCTGACGAGGTCTGGCAGGTGCGGAACTCGCGGAGAGCCTGGGACTGCCAGCCTGCTGCCGAGATAGTCCCAGAAGGCGATACGAAGCTTGTTATTGGGGCGGCGTGGCATCAACACCTTGGCGATGCTGGTCTTGCGTCGTGCGGGACTTTGCAGGGCCGTTCTCCTGCCTTCAGTGCCGTGGCACGCACGGCCTGTCAGGCCGCGATTAAGGCACTCGCCTCTAAGGGGTGGTAATGACTACGCGTCCTCCCCCACCCTTCCCCTCTTTATCCGATAAATGCGATTCCCTGACAGAGAATCCTCCCTGGACTCGTCCGCATGAGCGACACCAACAACGCTGCGAACGCGCCCAGCCTGCTGGCCGCAACGCCCGCTGCGATGGCGGTGTTGGGCGGTGCCGGCCTGGTGGTGGCCGAGATCGCCACCGCACGCGGCTACGCCGAGGCCTCGTGTGGGCTCTGTTGCAATCTTTGGCTACAGGCGCACAATCCGGTCAACGGGTCAGTTATCTCGTTACGCTACCGCGAGCTCGAGATGTTCGCGGACAAACTGAACCGCCTCGGCCAGAGCGGAAGCACCAAGCCCAAACGCGCGCTCGACGATACGGGCCTCGCCGCGAATGTCATTCGTGATGTTGAAGGCTGATGCCTGTCCCTTGCGAAGCGCGCGCATCACCTCGAAACCCTTGATCCTGGCGTGGGCCGTCTTCAAAGTCTTGAAGCCGCGGACCGGGCGGATCAGCTGCTTCAGCTTGCCGTGGTCGGCCTCGATAACGTTGTTGAGGTACTTGACCTGTCGATGCAGCGTCGCCTCCAGGCATTTGCCTTCCTTCTTCAACTCGACCAAGGCACCGCCGCGCCCGGCTTCGGCACCGACGCGCTTTCAGTCGCGCTCACCTCGGACGCTGACTTCGCCACCGGCAGCTTCGTTACGCTCTCGGGCGGCAAACTGGTCTACACGCCGGGCCTGGTCACCGCCGCCAAGGTTGGTCCGGATGTGATCAAATACACCGTCACCGACACCGTCACCGGCGCGGTCACCACCGAGACCCAGACCGTCATCCTGTCGAACGGCCCAGCCCCCATCGTGACCCTGGCGACATCGCCCGCCGCCAGCAACGCTCAGACTGCCACCCTCGGCACTACCACGCCGGGCTACGGCACTGACGCGCTGTCAGTGACGCTAACCTCGGATGCTGATTTCGCTACCGGCAGCAAGCTGGTGCTGAACAACGGCAGCCTGGTCTACACGCCCGGTCTGGTCACCGCCGCCAAGGCTGGTTCGGACGTGATCAAATACACCGTCACCGACACCATCACCGGCGCGGTCACCACCGAGACCCAGACCGTCACCCTATCGAACGGCCCGGGTCCAATCGTGACCCTCGCTGCGGCACCCACCGCCAGCAATGCCCAGGCCGCTGTCCTTGGCACCGCCGCGCCTGGCTTCGGCGCCGACGCGCTTTCGGTGACGCTCACCTCGGATGCCAGCTTCGCCACCGGCAGTTCCGTCACGCTGTCAGGCGGCAAACTGGTCTACACGCCCGGCCAAGTCACCGCCGCCAAGGCCGGAAGCGACCTGATCAACTATGTGGTTACCGACACAGTTACCGGGGCAACCACACTGGGCCGGGAAACGGTGACACTCATACCCGTCACGCAGCTGGCTTCCGGCACCCAGAAGGTGGTGGTGCTGCCGGGCCAAATCTACATGGGCGGCGGCGCGGACGAGTTCGTGGTCAGCGCGACAACCATCGCATCCACCATCGACGGCGGCTCCTCGGGCAAGAACAGCCTGACCGTCACCGGCGGCGGCACTATCGTGATGGGGGCCAACATCACCGACATCGCGGCGGTCCGGCTGACCGGCGGCAGTGCGGCCCCCACCAATTTCACCGCCAACAACTTGCTTGGCTTGGTGATCTTTACCAGCGCCGGTTCCGACACCATCCATGACGGCACTGGCGGCGATACCGTCAACATCAACAGTGCCACTGCGACCGTGTTCGGGGGGGGCGGCAAGGACACTTTCTACGTCACGGCAGCCAGCATCGGCGCCACCATCGACGGCGGCGCCGGGGCCAGCTCGCTCGGCGTGAATGGCGGCGGCACCGAGACCATGGGTGCCAACATCACCCACGTCGCCTCGGTGCAACTCATCGGCGGCACGCCGGGCGCGGCCGGGTTCAACTTCACCGCCAACGCGACACCGGGCCTGATCATCGTGGGCAGCGCAGGCAACGATACCATTCACATCGGCGACGCCAGCCAGACGATCCGCACGCTGGGCCAGAACACCCTCGTGCTGGCCACCGCCGCGACGGCGGGCGCCACGGTGCAGGAGATTGGCGCCGGCAACATCACCACGCTGGAGATCGCGGGCGGGGGCACGACGACGCTGAACGGCAATGATGGGCAGGGCTTGCTGGTGGTGCTGGACGCAGCCACGCACCTGAACCTCGGCACGGCAGCGTTCATCACCGCGGCTGCGACGACATCGGGCAGCACCTTGGTGGCGCAACAGACACAGCAAACGTTATCGAGTCTGGTGGGCGGGACCACGATGGTGGGCTACTCCGGCGGCTCGGACACTTTCCTGGGCACCAAAGCCGGGCTGACGGGCGACACCATCATGGGGCTGACTGACAGCGACAAGATCCACGTCACCGATCTGTTGCCGTCGGCTGGGGTAATTTTCGCACAGACGGCAGCAGGTCAAGGCACGCTGTCGCTGGAGGGCGGGCCCTCCCTGACGCTGACGGGCACCTTTAACCCCAGCCACTTCCACATCGCGACGGATGGACATGCGGGTTCGTTCATCAGCTACCTCTGATCTCATACCAGCGGCTTTTGTTTCTGACTCCTGGGCTTCCCAATCAGTTGCTGTTGTGATTCGCTGATCTCTGTCCCGATTTGCAGGAGGAAAGTTTGGCGGTTGCAATTACTCGGATGGAGT
>JANXXW010000114.1 GCA_025350425.1 Rhodospirillales bacterium | reverse complement strand
TACGAACCATCTCGCCGACGATCGAGGCGATCTTCGGGGCGCGGAAGTAGAACTTACGGTAGAATTCCTCGACGCTATCGAAGATTTCGGTGTGCGTCAGGATGCCGGGGTAATGCAGCGGTGCCATCTGGATGCCGCTGTCATCGATCAGCTCGGCATGATCGAGATCGAGCCAGCCGTTCTTGACCGCGTCGCGATGCAGGGCGGTGCCGGGGTAGGGCGCCGCCAGCGAGACCTGCATGGTATGCGGATTGATCTTGGTCGCGAACCGGATGGTCTCTTGGATCGTGTCCTTGTTCTCGCCGGGCAAACCCATGATGAAGGTGCCGTGGATCTTGATGCCGAGTTCGTGACAATCCTTGGTGAACTGCTCCGCGACCTCGATCCGCATGCCCTTCTTGATGTTGACCAGGATCTGCTGATTCCCGCTCTCGTAACCCACGAGCAACAGACGCAAGCCGTTGTCCTTCATGATTTTGAGCGTGGAGCGCGGCACGTTGGCCTTGGCGTTGCAGGACCATTGCACGCCGATCTTACCCAACTCGCGCGCAATTGCCTCCGCCCGGGGCAGGTTGTCGGTGAAGGTGTCGTCGTCGAAGAAGAATTCACGCACCTGGGGGAAGTAGGATTTCGCCAACCGGATTTCCTCGGCGACGTGGCCCGGGCTACGGACGCGGTAGGTGTGTCCACCGACGGTCTGCGGCCAGAGGCAGAAGGTGCAGCGGCTCTTGCAGCCACGGCCGGTATACATGGAGACATACGGGTGCATGAGGTACCCGATGAAGTAATCCTCAATGCGCAGATTCTGACGGTAGACCTCGGTCACGAACGGCAGCTTGTCCATGTCCTCCAGCACTGCGCGATCTTTGTTATGAACGATAACATTCTCGGCATTGCGGTAGGAAATACCATCTACCTTGGACCAGTCGCGGCCCTCGGCAATTTCCTTGATGGTGAAGTCGAACTCGTTACGGGCCACGAAATCGATCGGCAGGCCCTTGAGCAGGCTTTCTTCCGGCTGGACCGCGACCTTGGCGCCGACCATGCCGATCTTGATGTTCGGGTTGGTGTCCTTCAGCGCCTGCGCGACCTTCACGTCGGACGCGAACGAGGGTGTCGACGTGTGAATGATGCACAGCTCATGCTGACGGGCACTTTCCAGCACCGTCTCCATGCCGATGCGCGCGGGCGGCGCGTCGATCAGCTTGCTGCCGGGAACGAGGGCCGCCGGCTGGGCGAGCCAAGTCGGGAACCAGAAGCTCTTGATCTCGCGCTTGGCCTGGTAGCGTGAGCCCGCGCCGCCATCGAAGCCATCGAACGACGGGGGCTGCAGGAACAGGGTCTTCATCATGACAGTTCGGTCTCCATGAGCTTGCGGGTTCCAGCTTGCTGGTAGGTGCCGGAGCGGCCCGTGCTCATCATGTTGCCGCGCCACTCCACTTCGTCACCGCCATAGCTCGCGATCAGAACGCCCATGGAGATAAGGTCGCGTAGTGGGAGAAGCCAGATCGGCGCCGGAGATGCAAGGGTTGCGTGCGTCCGGGCCAGGGTTGCGTCGATGTCGCGGGCGGCCCCGGCGCGGATGATCCAGGCGAACAGGAACAGTGCTAGGCTCCAGCCGTCGATGCCGGAGGCGATTATGGCGGCCAGCGCCCAGAACAGGGTGTGCTGGATGGCTGAAAGGGCGAACTCACGCGGAACCAGCGACAGGATGGTCCGCGACCAGCGCAGCTCATGACGAAACAGCGCGCCGAGACTGGCTTCGGGCACCGTGGTCGCGGTGATCGTGCGGGCCAACCCGACCCGCAGGCCCCGCGCGCGCACCAGGCGGCCGAGTACATTGTCATCAGCTAAATGGTGAGCCAGTGACGCGAGCCCACCGATTGAAGCGAGCGTGGACCGGCGCAGCGCCATGGTGCCGCCGAGGCAGTCCTGCCTGCCCAGCCCGCGTGCCATCAAGGCACCGGGAAGGAAGCCGTGGGTGATCGAGGTGGCGCCGAGTGTGGCCGGAAGGCCTCGGTTGGCGGGCAGGCCAGTGTAGAGGGCAGTCACGAGGCCGGTGCCGGGCTGCTCCAACTCGTCCATGATGCGGTCGAGGTAGTCAGGCGCCACATGCACATCGCTGTCGGCGAGCACGATGATATCGTGGCGCGCCTTCGGGAACATATTGATAAGGTTACCGATCTTACGATTGCGGCCGTGCATCGTGGGATCGACGACAAGGGCGATGTCGAGGGCCGGGAATGCCGCCTGGAGCCGACGGACGACCGGGATGGCGGTGTCCTCGGCGGATTGCACGCCGAACACGATCTGGAACCTAGCGTAATCCTGGGCGCAGACGGTGACGAGCGCCCGTTCCAGCATCGGCTCGTCGCCGTGCAGCGGCTTCAAGATGGTGATCGCGGGACGGGGCGCCGCGTCAGAGGATGGTCGAGCCGGCATACGGAAACGTCGGACGGCGAGCCAGCCGACGACGGACTGGGCAATGCCGGCAACGGTCAGGCCAGCAAAGGCGAACTCGATCAAGTCGAGGATGTCAGGGAATTCCACCGTGAGCGTCCGCTACTGCCGCGCGCCGTTGGCGAAACTGGCGACCTTGTCACGCAGCATCGTGATCAACGCTCCAGCATGGCCGCTCGCGACCAGCGAGCGAAAGTCGGAGCGCTGGACCGCCACCCGGCTGATCGAGCCATCGAGCAACACGTCGGCGATTTGGTAGCCGGCAGTCGTGGGATGGACGACATAGTCGAGCTTGGCCGCCTCAGTCCCGCCGCTGAGGATACGGGTTGGCACGACGGTTTCGGCACCGACCTGGCGCAGTCCGGGCAGGATGTCGAACCGCTCGCCACTGAAAGAGTCGAAATTGGCCACGTAGCTGGCCACGGTGAACTGGGTAAAGCTTTCGAGCAGTTCGGTTTTTTCCTGCGCGGGAAAATTCGCATAGCGTCCACCGATCGAGTTTCGCAGGATCAGCGGCAGGTCGAAGCTGCTTTGCACGATCGGGGTTAAAAGCTGCATCCGCGTCTGGAAGGAGGTGTCTTTGCCCTCCTGCATGACCCGCAGCAATCCCGCGTTCAACGCCGCCACCGGAGCTATCACGGCAGATGGCGCCTGCGCCCGGGCTGGAGCCGCCAGAGCCAACAGCAGCGAGAGCACGAACATACAGCGGGACACAAGCCGAGGCGCTAAGATCATTAACCAGGTTCCTTCACCGGACCGACCGGCTCAATCGGCTTTAACGAGTTCGGTCACGAGTGTGACATTTATGCAACTTCGATGTGATACACCGTCATTCGATGCTGTATCACAGTCAGCCGGTACGCTTTGCCTCTGTTTCGAAGTGTTGCACAAGAGCGAACGGACCGGAAAACGCCCTGGTGGGCGCTCAGTTTGGGTCTGGTTGCGCGGGCATGGCGATTGCGGCGTGACAGAAGTTTGTAATAAAGGGTCTGTCCGATTTTGTTTCTACCAAGCCATGCGTTCTGCTGGAGAGATCAATGTTGAGGGTTGTCTTGGCTCAGCCCCGCGGCTTCTGTGCCGGCGTGGAACGCGCGATCGAGATCGTCGAACGGGCACTGACCAAGTATGGACCGCCGATCTACGTCCGGCATGAGATCGTCCACAACCGCTACGTCGTGGAGTCGCTGCGGGCCCGGGGCGCGGTCTTTGTGGAGGAGCTGGACGAGATTCCGCCCGGCGCGATGACGGTGTTCAGCGCCCACGGAGTGGCGAGGAAGGTTGAGGATGTGGCGCGGGCGCGGGGACTGCCGGTGATCGACGCGACCTGCCCCCTGGTGGCGAAGGTCCACGCGGAAGGACGGCGCTATGCCGCCGGCGGTCGAGAAATAGTATTGATCGGTCATGCCGGCCATGCGGAAGTGGAAGGCACTATCGGCCAGATACCAAGCCCGGTGCATCTGGTGCAGACGGTAGAGGACGTCGCCACGCTCTCGCCGGGAACGCCCGATCGCCTCGCCTATGTGACCCAAACGACACTATCGGTTGACGATACACGCCAGATCATCGCGGCGCTGACGGCGCGGTTCCCCGGCATCGTGGGTCCCGATGTGCGCGACATCTGCTACGCCACGCAGAACCGCCAGCAGGCGGTGCGTGACCTCGCCGAAGCAGTCGACATGATCCTCGTTGTTGGATCGCGCAACAGTTCCAACTCCAACCGCCTGCGCGAGATCGGCGAGGAGTTGGGCAAGCCCGCCTACCTCATCGACGACGCATCGGCGTTGGAGAGCGGATGGTTCGCCGGAATTGGCTCCGTTGGCCTCACCGCCGGGGCCTCCGCGCCGGAAACATTGGTGCAGGGCGTGATCGAGGGGTTGCGCCGTTTCGGGGAAATCGACATCTCAACCTTGGATGGCGTTGCCGAAGACGTGCGTTTCCGCTTCCCGGCCGAGTTGGCCGACGCGGTATAGTGTAAGGAAGCAGTATGTCCGTTCCGATTAACCAGGTACTCCGTGTCGGCGCTTACGTGGTCAAGCAGCACATAATCGGGCGCAAGCGGTATCCGCTTGTGCTGATGCTTGAGCCGTTGTTCCGGTGCAACCTGGCATGTTCTGGCTGCGGCAAGATCGACTATCCCGCCGAGATCCTGAACCAGCGCCTGTCAGTCGAGGACTGCCTGAAAGCAGTGGACGAATGTGGCGCGCCGGTCGTGGCCATCGCCGGCGGCGAGCCGCTACTGCACAAGGAAATGGCCGAGATCGTCGCCGGCATCCTGGCACGCAAGAAGTTCGTCTACCTCTGCACCAACGCTCTTCTGCTTGAGAAGAAAATGGAGCAGTTCAAGCCGAACAAGTATTTCTCCTGGGATGTCCATCTGGACGGCGATAAGGAGATGCACGACCGGGCCGTAAGCCAGGAAGGCACCTATGACCGCGCCATCTCGGCCATCAAGAAGGCCAAGGCGATGGGTTTCCGTCTGTCCATCAACTGCACCCTGTTCGACGGCGCCCAGCCGGACCGCGTGGCGAAGTTCTTCGACACGGTGATGGAGATGGGCGTGGATGGCATCATGACCTCGCCGGGCTACGCCTATGAGCGAGCTCCAGATCAGGCGCACTTCCTCAGCCGGCAGAAAACCAAGCAGCTGTTCCGCGACATCCTGAAGCAGGACCCGGCGCGCACGAAGAAGGGCAAGGGCTGGAAATTCACCCAGTCACCGTTGTTTATGGATTTCCTGGCGGGAAACCAGAGCTACGTCTGCACCCCGTGGGGTAAGCCGACCCGTAACTATTTCGGCTGGCAGCGGCCCTGTTACCTGCTCGGCGAGGGTTATGCGAAATCCTACGCCGAGTTGATGGAGACCACCGACTGGGACAAGTACGGCACCGGCAATTATGAAAAATGCGCCGACTGCATGGTGCATAGCGGATACGAGTCCACCGCCGTGGTGGATGCCGTGAAGCGTCCGTGGGAAGTCGCGCGCGTGGCGTTGTTTGGGCCGAAGCTGGACGGCGCGATGGCCCCGGAGATTTCGCTGGCGAACCAACGTCCGGCCGAATACTCGTTCAGCCGCCATGTCGAGACGGCGATGGCCAAGCTAAAGCATAAGAAGGCCGCCCCGGTCGACGAGACCGCTGACGCGGCGGATTAATGCCCGGCGGGCCGCGGCGGCGTCGCGGCCCACGGCAAACATCCCGCCGATCTGGGTGGGATGGCGCATGACGCTGCCAAGTACCGCTCCGAGTCCCACTGCCCCTTTGGCATTGAGCGCGATCAGCGCCGCCGGAGGCAAGGTGCGGTTGGCATGGTCGCAGATGGCACGCAGGACGGCGAACGGGATGTCGTGACGCGCGGCGACACGGGCCACAGCGCCGCTTTCGAGATCGACTGCACTCGCGCCGGTGCTGGCCCGCAGGCGTCGCTTGGCCTGCGGATCGGCGACGATGCGCTCGGCCGCGAACAGAAAGCCACCGAACCAGCCGCCGATCAACGTCGATAGGGTGGGGTCCGTATGAGCAACCACGCCGTACTCGATCACCGCCGTGGGCACAACGATGTCGCCCGGCTTGAGCACTGGATCGAGGCCACCGGCGAGGCCAAAGCTGAGCAGCGCCGTGGCGCCACGGGCGACCAGTTTCTCCGCTGCGATCTCCGCCCCGAACGGAGTGCCACCGCCCGCTTCGGTGTCGCTTAAGGCACGGGCGATGCGAGCTTCCGCCGTGAGGCCGGTGACGATGCCTAAGAGCATGGGCCGTATGACGAGGCCGGGTTCCTGGCTGCCATCAATACCCGATCTTGGTCGCCGACTCGCCCCGTCCATCGACGGTGGCATTCGGCTCGTACGCGTGCCCGGTTTCCATGTCGATAATCTCCGGTTCGTGGTCGGGGTCCGCGAGCTGGGCCTGGCGCACCTGTTCCAGTGCCTCCTCGGCGGTGGCAAACACGCCGATCGAGGCGCCGTCGACGCGGACTTCATAGCGCATGGGTCACTCCCAGGTTGTCGGTCACGTTTTACACCCTGCCGGAAACACCCATGGGGGCTCCGGGATGGCGCGTGTTGAATTCCGCTGTACATTAAGACCAGAGAGTTGAAATGGACACCGGATCAATGGTTGACGCTGGCGGAACGACCGGAACGGCCAACCCACGGACTCTATCGCCAGCCGCTATGACCGAACTGATCGTCCAACTCCAAGCCATCGTGGGACCACGCGGTCTGCTGACCGAAGCCGCCGACACGGCGCCCTACGTGGAGGACTGGCGAGGCCTGTACCACGGGCGCACGCCGGCGGTGGTGCGGCCAATCGATACCCACCAGTTGGCGAACGTGGTGCGACTTTGTGCCGCCGCGGGCGTGGCGATGGTGCCGCAGGGCGGCAATACCTCGATGGTGGGCGGCGCGGTCCCGTCGGAGAATGGCGGCCAGATCGTCATCAGCCTGGCACGGATGAACCGGATCCTGGCGCTGGACGCTGTGGACATGACGCTGACCATTGAGGCCGGGGCCACGCTGAAATCCGCCCAGGATGCCGCCGCCGAAGCGGGATGCCTGCTGCCGCTGTCCATCGGCTCCGAGGGAACGGCGCAGATCGGCGGGATCCTCGCCACCAACGCAGGCGGTAACAACACCGTGCGCTACGGCAACGCGCGCGACATGGTGCTGGGCCTGGAGGTGGTGATGGCCGACGGCCAGGTATGGAACGGGCTAAGGCGGTTACGTAAGGACAACACCGGGTATTGCCTACGCCAGCTTTTCGTCGGAGCGGAAGGCACGCTGGGCATCATCACCGCCGCCGTGCTGAAGCTGGCGCCGCGTCCGGCGGAGACGGAGGTGGCATTGTGCTCTCTGCCCTCGGTGGAGGCGGCACTCGACCTGTTCACGCGGTTTCAGCGCTTCGACGCGGCCGCCGTGCAGGCGTTCGAGTACATGTCAGGCACGGGCATGGCGCTGGTGCTGAAGCATATCCCGGGTGTGTCGCTGCCGTTGCGCCAGCCGGCGGCGCATTACGCGCTGGTCGAGCTGGCCTCTACCCGTGTGGGAGGCGGGTTGCGCGAGGGGCTGGAGACGGTGCTGTCCGAGGCGTTGGACGCTGATTTGGTGATCGACGCGGCGGTGGCGGAAAGCGAAGCGCAGCGGGCCGCCATCTGGAAATTGCGCGAGGAGCACTCGGAGTCCCAGAAGCGCGAGGGCGCGAGCGTCAAGAACGACGTCTCGGTGCCAGTGTCGCGCGTGCCGGAACTGATCCGGCGCGCGTCGAAAGCCTGCGAGAATTTGATGCCCGGTATCCGGGTGGTGGCATTCGGCCATATGGGCGACGGCAACATCCACTTTAACCTGGAACAGCCGGTGACCATGGAAGCGGCAGCGTTCCTGGCACGGGACCATGAGATCATGGACACAGTGTGCGCCGTGGTACGCGACCTCGATGGCAGCTTCTCGGCCGAGCATGGGGTGGGCCGGTTGAAGCCCTACATGATGCCGGATTGGCGGGGCGGGGCGGAACTGGACACGATGCGGCGCATCAAGGCCGCATTGGACCCGATGGGCCTGATGAATCCGGGGAAGGTGCTGCCGTAGGCCGCCATCGGCCGGTCTCGATCGAGACCGATGCCATGGCAACTAAAATGGCTGCATCCGGTTTATCTATCATATATTTGGAGTCTCGAATCCGCAGTTCAGAACACCCGCACGGATGGATTGGACAATGGGTTTGAAAAGACAAATATCGGCATATCCTTGTTCTTCGATGAGCGACGGCTGATAATCGATTAGATCTTCCGATGATAACTGGCTTGATGAAAACAGTTGAACGAGAGCGCCCATGGCGGCATTGCGCACGAACATATCCGCTCCCCATCCGGCGAGTATAACGTTTCTCGTTGGGCGCGATGCAATTCCCCTCGGTTTGATCTTCGCCTTATGTGTCGCGGTGCGGGTAGTCCATCTAGGTTCGGCCTCGTTATGGACCGACGAGATATTCTCACGCTACTACGCTGATCTGTTCGGGCTCCACTTTCTTCTAACAGGCTGCGGAAA
>JANXXW010000084.1 GCA_025350425.1 Rhodospirillales bacterium | reverse complement strand
CGACGGGCTGCTCGGCGGGCGCTTCCTCTCGCTGGTCCCTGGCGGCGACGACAAGATGATCCCGGCAGGTGGCACCGTCTCCATCACGCAGTCGGCGCTGAGTCTGGAGGATCTGTTGGGCAAATTCATA
The DNA here is from genome assembly GCA_025350425.1 of Rhodospirillales bacterium. Lineage (GTDB taxonomy): Bacteria > Pseudomonadota > Alphaproteobacteria > Acetobacterales > Acetobacteraceae > JANXTF01. The sequence continues at coordinate 5,730 of JANXXW010000084.1, read as the reverse complement.
TTCAGCGTGTCCGACCTGTCGGCCAACGTGCAGAAGCAGCTAAAACAGAACGGCGACACCACCTTAAAATGAGCGTGCCGAGCATCTGGCCACAGGCGGATGGCAATCCCGTTTCGTGCCGGGAAAAGCTAAAGATGCTGGAGGAAAATTACGTTGAACTGTCGCAGGTGATGCAGGACGCCTTCGAGGATGCGGTGCTAATGGGCGTGGACGCAGTTGCGATGCGGCGGCTGCTGAGCGAGATGGTCGCCAAACTCGACTGCCCCAAGGGTGCTCCATGACCCGCCATGCAATCATTATCGCGCTCGTTGTGGCACTGGCCAGCCGCGCTGGTCTCGCCCAGTCGCCCTCCCCGCCCGCGATTCCGGCACCGCCGTCGGCAATTTGGCAAGCGAGAGGCACGGTCGACTTGCGTGTGCTGGACAAGGTCAACGCCCGTGCCGTCTCGCTCTCCGGTCGCGTCGGCCAAGTGTTCAAATACGGGTTTCTAACCATCACGGCCCGCAGTTGCGTCGTGCCACCGCCCGACATTCCAGCCGACAGCGCGGCCTTTCTGGATATCGTGGACAGCCGCCCGAACACGCCCAGCTTCCACGCCTGGATGTTCGCCTCCGACCCAGCGATCTCCATGCTAGAGCATCCCATCTATGACGTGCGCTTAACGGGCTGCCGATGAGTTCTCCCCCCCTCCCGTTGAATCTGCTGCCATCGCTGCCGCCCCGCGCGGCGTTGCTGTTGGATCTCGATGGCACGCTTCTCGACATCGCGCCGACGCCCGATGCTGTCGTGGTTCCACCCGATTTGCCCCGGAGCCTTCGGAGACTGCGTGATCTTCTGGACAATGCCGTCGCTGTGGTCACCGGTCGCCCGGTCGATCAGATCGACGCATTGCTGCCCGGCATTCCCTTTGCCGTGGCGGGCGAGCATGGCGGCGCGATCCGCCACGCGCCCGACGGTGCCCTCGAACGTGCCGACCTTCCGACACCACCGGCCGAATGGCGCGCGCAGGCGAATCAGGTGGCGGCCGGGTATCCCGGCGTGCTCATCGAGGAGAAGGCGCGCGGCTTCGTGCTGCATTACCGCGCCGTGCCCGAGATCGGCCCGGTGTTGCGTCAGGCGATGCTGTCCATCATGGCGGACCCGCAACGAGCGGTTGGTGACAATTCATTCGAACTGATGCGCGCGCACATGGCTTGGGAACTGAAACCACGGGGCGCAGACAAAGGCCACGCGGTCCGCCTAATCATGGCGCAGCCACCGTTCGCCGGCCGAACGCCGATCTATGTCGGCGATGACGTGACGGATGAAGATGCCATGCGGGCTGCGCGTGCGGCCGGTGGCGAAGGTTATCGCGTTCAGGACATATTCGGCGATCCCGCCGGCGTACGTGCCTGGCTCGTGCGTCTGGCGGAGGGGCGTGGATTATGAGCGATATCCCAGACATGCACAGCTACGAGCCGTCGAAGGGCCACGGCCTCCCGCACGATCCGTTCAACTCCATCATCGGCCCACGGCCGATCGGCTGGATATCCACGTGCGGCGCGGACGGCTCGTTGAACCTTGCTCCGTACAGCTTCTTCAATGGTTTCAACTACACCCCCCCGATCATCGGCTTCTCCAGCACCAGCGCCAAGGATAGCTTGCGCAATTGCCAGGAAACCGGGGAGTTCGTGTGGAATCTCACCACCCGCGACCTCGCGGCACGGATGAATGAAACCTGCGCCTCCGTCCCCTACGATACGAATGAGTTTGAACTCGGAGGGCTGACGCCCGTGCCGTCCCAGTTGGTGTCGGCACCACGCGTGGCCGAGAGCCCGGTGCATTTCGAATGCAAGGTGTCGCAGATCGTCCAGTTGAAGGGTCATGTGGGCAACCCCACGCCGGCGTGGCTGGTGCTGGGCGAGGTCGTCGCCGTTCACATTGCCCACCATTTGCTCAAGGACGGATTGTTCGACACCTTCACCGCCGGCATCGTGCTGCGTGCTGGTGGACCGTCGGCGTATGCTGAAATTCGCCCGGAAAGCAGGTTCGACCTGCACCGACCGAAATAGCGGTTAGGCGGCCACAAGCAGCCGCTCGGTGCGGACTTTGGCATCGATCGTGGCCGTCAGGACGCTGCCCGGCTTGATTTCGTTCCAATTTCCGTTGTCCATCGGTTCGGACACGACGACCACGCCCGCAGTCGTGTGCCGCCAATAAAGTGTCGGCGGCTTCGTGTCGCTCGACCAGCGATAAGCCCATAATGTTTGGCCGTCGGTATAGACGGCGGCGAAACGGAGCGCTTGCCTGACCCCGGTATCGGCCATGCGGTTGGCAATGTCGGCAAGGGTGCGCGAGATCGCGGTGATCGGATCGCGGTCGAGGCCACGGGCCAGGGCCGCCAGGAAGATCGTTTCGCTATCCCCGGTGCCGCGCCGAAGACTGTAATGCTCATCCGTGATGAGCGCTTCGAGTTGCCGCCGCACCCGGTCATAGCCGCCGACCTGGCCGTTATGCATGAACAAGTGCCGCCCAGCCGCGAAGGGGTGACAGTTTGCGACCGAGACCTCGCCGGACGTGGCCGAACGAATATGGGCGCAAAACAGCCTGGTCCGAACCTGGCGGCACAGCGAGGCGAGGTTCGGGTCCGACCACGCCGGGCGTATCCCGCGGTAGAGGCCGGGCTCGTCCAATTCGCCATACCAGCCCAACCCGCAGCCATCGCCATTGACCACGGTTTTCGCCTCACGGGCGGCGAGGGATTGCGCGATCAGCCCGCCCTTCCCCGCCAGGAGGGCGGCGGGGAAAATAGGCGCGCCGACATACGCGACCAGACGGCACATGGCTCAGGCGGCCTTCCGTAAGCCCACTTCGGAAAATGCAAAATTGACGGCCGCCGCAGCGTGGATCGCGGTGGAGTCTAGCCCAGGGCACGGCAACGCGTCGGCATCGAACAACAGGCACAACTCGGTGCAGCCGAGAATGACGCTGTCGGCGCCAGCGTCCATGCCGCGTCCGATTGCCTGCATCAGCCGCGCCCGCGACTGGTCGAGCACGACGCCCTGGCACAGTTCTTCAAAGATAATGCCATGCACCGCGACACGATCGTGCTCTTCGGGCACCAGCGCATCGATACCGTGTCCGGCACGCAGGCGATCGGTGTAGAAACCATGCTCCATGGTGTACCGCGTGGCGAGCAACAACGGGCGGCGATGGCCGGCGGCGGCGAGTGCGCTGCCGGTTTCGTCGATCACGTTCAGCAACGGCACGTCGATACCGGCGGCCACGGTGTCGGCCACGAGGTGCATGGTGTTGGTGCAGATCAGCACGCAATCGGCCCCTGCGGCAGCGAGGCTGGCACCTGCGCGGGCGAGCAACGCCCCCGCCTCGTCCCAGCGATCGGCACGCTGAAGGCGGGCGACTGCTTCGAAGTCGAGCGAACGCAGGACGATCTCAGCCGAATGCAGCCCACCGAGACGCGCGCGGACGGCCTGATTGATGAGCCTGTAGTACACCGCCGTCGATTCCCAGCTCATGCCGCCGATCAGCCCAATAGTCTTCATTGCCGCTCTCCAATCCAGGATGCCAACATGCAGCGAGCTGGATGCAAACAGCGCGCGTTTTCGCCAACTGATTCACCGGAGGCGCGGCAAAATTGCGCCGAAGCCGCCGCTCGCGCATTCTGCGCCGTATGATTGACAGTTATGACCGCGCCATTCTCGCGCTACTGCAGGCTGATGCGGACATGCCGGTCATTGAGATCGCCGACCGTGTTTGCCTATCGGCCTCCGCCTGCTCCCGCCGTATCGCGCGCTTGAAGGAGGAGGGCACCATCACGCGCCGGGTCGCGTTGCTCGACCGGGCGCGAATGGGCGTGCCGACAACGGTGTTTATCGTGGTCAAGACAACGCGCCATACAGCCGACTGGCTGGCCTTGTTCCGCACGACCGTGATCGACATCCCCGAAATCGTCGAGGTGCATCGCCTCACCGGCAATTTCGACTACATCCTGAAAGTCGTGCTCCCCAACGTCGAACATTACGATACGATTTACAAGCAACTGGTCCACCGGATCGAGTTGGCCGACGTGTCCGCCTATATTTCGATGGAAACGCTCAAGCTGGAGACGGCGGTTCCCACCAGTCACGCGTGACAACGTCAATCCTTGCGGGTGAACACCTGATATCGGCCCCAGGACGCGGCTAAGTGGTAGTGGGACCAGACTTCGGCGAATAGCGGATGGCGCGTGAAATACGCCACGAAGCTGAACTGTTCGCCGCACCAGGGAATGCCGGGCTCCTTGTCCACCACCACAGCGGCGGGAGGTGCCCGGGCGAAATCCTCGGCGACAGTGCGGAACATGTAGAATTCCGGCCGGCCCATTTCCCACACCTCGCGATACCGATGGCCGTTCGGCAGGCAGGTCTCATAGGCGCCTTCCAGCAACCACATATTCATCTCGCGCAGCGTCATCTGCACATCGGCGTAATTGAGCGCTGGGAAGATTGGCCAGATCCCCGGCGACAGTACAAGCACTCTCTCGCCCCGCGCCTCCTCTCCCAGCAGATCCGCAAGGCCCGCGGCGTCACTGCCGGCGTATGCGAATTCCTTCCAAGGTGCCTCTCCGTTCGAGACAACGTAGAGCGCGAACAACCCGGTCAACGCACTCGCCGCGTGCACCCCGGCTTTCCGAGTGCGCGCGCTCCCCTGTCTGTCGAGCCAGCGCGCGGCCAGCACCAGACCAAGCGCGAGCTCGAACATCTCGATCGGGACGATGTGGTAGGACCACCCCTTGTGTTGCGCCAACGCCGAGGCGAGCGCGCCTAGGGCGGCCAGAAGCAACATACGCGGCAACGCTCCGACGGGCTGCAGCAATTGCCGCGCGGCGATTGCCAGCAAAGGCAGCAGCAACAGGAGCGCCGTCGCCATGCGCGGCATCAGCATGACATCCCATACCGAGAGACCACCGAGATCGACGTAGAAATCCCATACCAGCGGGACCACGACGTTGAGGTAATCCGGGAACACAACAGGCAATGAAACCACGTAGGCCAGCCACACCGCGACCATGGCGATCAGGACAGGATCGCGCCATGTCCTCCGCCAAGCTGCTGCCCATCCCAGGCGGCCGCGCCCGAGCAATACCGCTACCTCGATCAGCGCAGGCACGGCGAGGAAATGCGGCTTGAGCGCGAAGCACACCCCAGCCAGGACGCCGACGCCGACGCCTCCAAGCGGCCTTTGTCCGGCCTCTCGGCGGCACGCGGCAAGAATGTAGGGCAGCGCGGCCACGGCCATCAGGTGCTCGCGCTGGCCGAAATCGTAACCACCGCAGAACAGAAACAGCGCCGGCATCACATCGAGCAGCGCGCGTTCGGTGGCGCCTTCCGCGCGCCGGTCCCGGACGCGGAAGGCCAGGAACCAGGCATATAGTCCGAACAGAAACAGGCAGAGCTGCAGCGAGCGCACACCGTCGAGCGGGGTGATCTGCTCCAGCAGCGCGGGCAGCAGGTTCAGCACGTAGATCAACGGCGGGTTTACATCGATGAGATCGACGTAGAGTTGCTCCCCGTTCAGCCACCGCTCGCTGAAGTTCAGCACCGCGGCCACGTCGTGATTCAGCGGCGGAGACAGCACGATCGGCACGAACAACAGCGCCGGAAGCAGCGCAGGCAGCAATTGGCCGAGCGCCTGGACGAAACGATGTTGAAGTAATCGCATTTGTCGGGGATGGATGCCGCGTGACCGTGG
>JANXXW010000050.1 GCA_025350425.1 Rhodospirillales bacterium | reverse complement strand
GACATTGCCACCGGTATCGGCTTCCTCGACCATATGCTGACGGCACTCGCGCGCCATGCCCTGTTCGACCTCGTGGTGGTGGCGAAGGGCGACCTGCATATCGACTTCCACCACACCACCGAGGATGTCGGCATCGTGCTCGGCACCGCCATCGCGCGCGCCCTGGGCGACAAACGTGGCATCCGCCGCTTTGGACAAGCGTTGATGCCGATGGACGAGGCACTGGCCGAGGCAGCGATCGACATCTCCGGGCGGCCGTTCCTGGCGTTCACCGCGAATTTCGAGCGGGCGAAAGTGGGCGAGATGGATACCGAACTGTTCGAGGAGTTCTTCCGGGCGCTGGCCACCAACGCGCTGATAACCCTCCATGTAACCCAGAAGGCCGGGCACAACGCGCACCACGTGGCGGAGGCCTGCTTCAAGGCAGTGGCACGTGCGTTGCGCGCGGCGGTGGAACTCGATCCTCGGGTGGGCGACGCGATCCCATCGACCAAGGGATCGCTATGAAGGTGTTCACCGCACACACGAGACCGAACGCAGCGCCGGTGCTGGTGCGCGAGGGGTTCAGTTGGGGCGCGTTCGTGTTCGGGCCGTTTTGGCTGCTGGCTCACCGGGTATGGATACTGGGCGTGCTGCTGGCTTGCGGCTGGATCGTCGTGGCGTTCGTGCCGGGACAGACTGTGCGGCAACTCGGGATGTTCGGCCTGGCGTGGATCGCCGGGCTGTTCGGACAGGAGTGGCGGTGCTGGTCGCTGGAGCGGCGGGGCTATGTGATGCCGCATGTGGTGGCAGCGCCCCACGTCGATCTGGCATTGTCGCGGCTGCTTGATCGGCGGCCCGACCTGATCGAGGACGCGGTCAGGTGAAAATAGCCGTCGTCGATTACAACAGCGGCAACCTCGCCTCCGCCGCCCGCGCATTGGCGCTGGCCGCCGAACGGGAAGGCATTCCCGCCGAGGTGGCGATCACCGCCGATCCGGCTGAAATCGCCCGCGCCGACCGCATCGTGCTGCCGGGCCAGGGCGCGTTCGCCGATTGCGCGCACGGGCTGGCCGCCATCCCCGGGCTGCGCCAGTCCGTGATCGACGCGACCGCAGGTGGCACACCGTTCCTCGGCATCTGCGTCGGCATGCAGCTAATGGCGGCGCGGGGGCTGGAGCATGAGGTGACGGAAGGTTTTGGCTGGGTCGCGGGCGAGATCACCGCGATGGAACGCCCGCTGGAATACCGGCTGCCGCAGATGGGATGGAACGAACTGGTGTTCGCCCGCGCCCATCCGCTGCTGGATGGCCTCGGTCCCGGAGACCACGCCTATTTCGTGCATAGCTACGCGTTGACGGGCGCGGCACCCGACGAGGTGCTGGCAACCACGGATTACGGCGGCGACGTTGTCGCCATGGTGGCTTCCGGCAATCGCGCCGGCACCCAGTTCCATGTCGAGAAAAGCCAGGATGTCGGCATTCGCATCCTGCGAAACTTCCTGCGCTGGTTGCCATGACACCGGAGACCTCAGACCCCGAAAGCATGCTCCGACTTTCGGTAGAGCGGGTCACGGCGCTCAACACCGACGACCTGCAGGCGATCTGTGAGGCGGCCGATCACGCCATCATCGACGGCGGTGGCTTCGGCTGGATCGCGCCACCGGGCCGGGCGGCGCTGGAGCGTTACTTCAAGGGCGTTTTGCTGGTGCCAGAGCGCGAGCTGTTCATCTGCCGGCTGGACAAGACGGTGGTGGGCTCGGCCCAGCTCGTGCGGCCACCGCGCAACAACGAGGCGCAGGCCTTCGCAGCGCAGTTGATGCACGCGTTCGTGGCGCCCTACGCACGCGGCCATGGGCTGGCGCGGGAGCTCACCTTGCGGGTCGAGGAAGCCGCCCGGGCGCTGGGTTATCACTCCCTCAATCTCGACGTGCGCGAGAGCCAGCAGCCGGCGATCACGCTGTACGAGTCGCTTGGCTATATCCGCTGGGGAGTGCATCCCGCCTATGCCCGCGTCGGCGGCCGCACCGTTCGAGGCGTTTTTTACTACAAGCTGCTGCAACCCGGCGGGCGGATCGGCTGATGGCGGGGCTGACGCTTTATCCCGCGATCGACCTGAAGGAGGGCGCGTGCGTGCGGTTGCGCCGGGGAGACATGGATCAGGCGACGGTGTTCTCCGACGATCCCGGCGCCCAGGCGCGCGCCTGGCAGGATGCCGGGTGCGCGTGGGTGCATGTGGTGGATTTGAACGGCGCGTTCGCTGGGCGGGCGGTAAACGGGGCGGCGGTATCGGCGATCCTGGCCGCCGTGAGTGTGCCGGTGCAGCTGGGCGGCGGCATTCGGGACATGGCAGGGATCGAGACGTGGCTCGCGGCGGGCATCGCCCGGGTCATCCTGGGGAGCGCCGCGGCCAAGAACCCCGCTTTGGTGCGCGACGCCTGCCGTGCCCATCCCGGGCGCATCGCGGTGGGAATTGACGCCCGGGACGGGTTCGTCGCGACCGAGGGATGGGCTGAAACGTCTACGCTGCCGGCCGCCGAGCTTGCGGCGCGGTTCGCTGACGCGGGGGTGAGCGCGATCATCTTCACCGATATCGGACGCGACGGCATGGGTTCCGGGCTCAATCTGGAACGAACGGCTGCGTTGGCCGACGGCACCGCGATCCCGGTGATCGCGTCGGGTGGCGTGGGTGGTGTAGACGATCTGCGCGCGCTGAAGCGGACCGCTTCGGCCTCCCCCGGCATCGTGGGCGTGATCGTGGGACGGGCGTTGTACGACGGCAGTCTGAACCCCGCCGAGGGCTTGGCGATTCTGGCTGAATGAGCGGTTCCGCGCGTTCATTTTTTGTGCCGACACGTCTGAAACATTCAAAACCGATTTGGAGGTAGCGGAGTTGTTGAAGCTTCGTGTCATCCCCTGCCTCGATGTGAAGGACGGTCGCGTCGTGAAAGGCATAAATTTCGTTGCGCTACGCGACGCCGGAGACCCCGTGGAGCAGGCGGCGCTGTACGATGCCGCCGGCGCAGACGAACTGACGTTTCTCGATATTACCGCGAGCCTTGAGAACCGGGACACGATCCTCGACGTGGTCTCCCGCACAGCCTCGCGTGTGTTCATCCCCCTCACGGTCGGCGGCGGCATCCGTGCCACCGAAGATATGCGCCGCCTGCTGCTGGCCGGGGCCGACAAATGTAGCATGAACTCGGCGGCGGTCGCGCGGCCGGAACTGATTGCCGAGGCGGCCCGCAAATTCGGCAGCCAGTGCGTGGTGGTCGCGGTCGATGCCAAGCAGGTCTCGCCCGGTATCTGGCACGTATTCACCCATGGCGGCCGGCGCGACACGGGGATGGACGCGATTGATTGGTGCCGCCAGGCGGTTTCGCTGGGTGCTGGAGAGATCTTGCTGACCAGCATGGACCGGGACGGCACCGGCGCAGGGTTCGACCTCGATCTGCTGCGTGCGGCGTGCACCGCCGTCCGCGTGCCCGTGGTCGCGTCGGGCGGGGTCGGCACGTTGGCGCATTTCGTGGAGGGCGCGCGGGCTGGTGCAACTGGACTGCTGGCGGCCAGCGTGTTTCATTTTGGTACCTTCACCATCGCCGAGGTGAAAAACACATTGCGCAGAGCGGGCTTGCCGGTGCGTCCACTGGCCCGCACGGCGGAGGCGACCTGAGATGGCGAAAACCACGAAAATCGTGAAGGCGGCTAAGCCGGCCAAAGCCAAGCCGGTCAAGGTCAAGCCGGTCAAGGTCAAGCTCAAGCCAAAACCCAAGTCGATCAAACGAATCTCCCGCCGTCCCGCCCCGCCCTTGGCGATCGGAGCCTCGTCGGCGGTGCTCGATCGGCTCTGGGACGTGATCGATACCCGTCGCTCCGCCGACCCGGCGCTGAGCCATTCTGCGCGTCTGTTGGCGCGGGGGACCGCGAAGATCGCGCAAAAGTTCGGCGAGGAAGCGGTCGAGTGCCTGATTGAGGCGGTCAGCGGACAGGCCGACGCTCTGGTCGCCGAGAGTGCCGACGTGCTGTATCATCTCCTGCTGATGTGGGTGGACGCGGGCATCCGGCCCGAACAGGTATGGAACGAACTGCAACGTCGAGAGGGCATTAGCGGTATCGCCGAAAAGGCGAGCCGGGTTCGCAAGCTGCCGATGGCGGCCGGGTTGCGGACCAGCAAGATACCATGATGGGACATTTGGGATGAGGATGCGGTCATGCCGGTGAAGGGTCTTGGCGCGTATGACGACCAGAACGTGTTTGCGCGTATCCTGCGAGGAGAAATCCCGAGCAACCGGGTGTTCGAGGACGAGTGGGCGATTGCGTTTCACGACATCGCTCCGCAGGCTCCGGTCCATGTGCTCGTAATTCCGCGAGGACGGTATGTCTCGCTGGCTGATTTCACCGCAAGCGCCGGGGATGCCGAGATCGCTGGCTTCTGGCGTGCGGTGGGTACGGTGGCCCGGCAGTTGGAACTCGAAGCGCCAGGTTACCGCGTGCTGGTGAACATGGGCGAGCATAGCGGGCAGGAAGTTCCGCATCTGCACGCCCATATATTCGGCGGCAGGCCATTGGGCACGATGCTGTCAAACTAGGCAGCGGTCGGAAGTTTCACCCTTGACACTCTGTTTTGGGATTGCAATGCCCCAGACAGAACGTAAATTATATGAATATATAACGTGGAAACTTTCCGCAGTTTCTATTTTGGAGGTGGTCGTGGCCAAGGGACAGAAGCGAAGCACACGAGAAGTGAAGAAGCCCAAGGCCACAAAGACAGCGGTGGTATCGCCATCATCGTTGGTAACTTCCAGAATGGCCAAGCCGTCGCCGACCAAGGGCGCAAGCAAATGATTTACCGCCCATGACCCGCGCAATCGGCATGGGTCCGGCCGTCGCTCCGAGCTTTATCCAATTCGAGGTGCGCGACGGCATCCGTCGAGTAATGTGCAACGTTTCCGAGGAAGCGTTGGATGCTGTGTCTGGCCTGGCGGCACCATCGAGCATCGCGTTGCGGCGTCGTTCGTTCGATCGTTTCCGCGGCCTGATCGACGCGGCGGCCAAGCTGAAATTGAAAACGCTGTCGCCGGGGTGGGTTGGTCCCTTGACGCTGAGCAGCGGTGATCTGCGGTCCGTGCCCCCGGTGAGTGGCGTTCCCGCCTTCGGCAGCTCGCCACGCGGCGGCTGACACGGTCGTGTCTAAACTACAGTAGGAGACGAGTATGGTTTTTAAGATGAGCTATGGCGTCACACCGCCGGTTGTTCCGAGCAAGGCGGCCCCAGCCACTCCGGCTCCGAAGAAGGCGCCCCGTGCACGCAAGAGTGCCACCCTGCAAGACAAGGCGCAGGCCTTGTTCGAACCACCTGCCGATAAGGCCGCATCAGACCAATAGGCGACCGATGCCGGCGGAAGCTTTGGCTCGCGAGGCAATATGCCGGCTGGGCCGGAGCATGTTCGCGCGCGGGCTGACCTTCGGCAGTTCCGGTAATATTTCGGTCCGGCTGGAAGATGGTTGGCTGATGACGCCGACCAACGTTGCGATGGGTGACCTCGATCCGGCCAGCCTCTCACGTTTGGACGCTGAGGGACGTTTGGTAGCTGGCGATGCTCCAACCAAGGAGGCATTCCTGCACCGCGTGATGTATGAAGGTCGCCGGGATGCTGGCGCGGTGGTGCATCTTCATTCCACGCACTCCGTCGCTGTTTCCGTCCTGGAGGATATTGATCCCGAGGATGTGCTGCCGCCGATAACGGCCTATTACGTAATGCGCGTGGGCCGCCTGCCGCTGGTGCCATATTTCCCGCCTGGGGACAGCCGACTGGCCGAAGCAGTGCGCCCGCTTGTTGGCCGGCACCATGCGATTTTGCTCGCCAATCACGGGCCGGTCGTAGCCGGCACTTCGCTTGCGGCGGCGGCGGGCGCGATCGAGGAACTGGAGGAGACCGCGAAGCTGCACCTGCTTCTGCGCGGCCACCGCATCCGGCCACTGACGCCGGTTCAGGTGGAGGAACTGCGGGCGCGGATGGGGTGAGGGCCGCTCGAACATCTCATTCCGGTAGCAACGCGCGCGTGATGGCATCTTGCAAGCCGGTGCTACGAAACGGTTTTTGCAACCAGATGTAAGAAACGCCGGGTGCGGCCGCGTTGCCCGAGGCGATGATGATCGGGACGCCAGGCGCCATCGCCCGGAACTCGGAGGCCAGATCCAACCCGTGTATATCTGGCAGGTTGATGTCCGTGATGACGATGTCGGGCCGGTTGGCGAACAGTTCGCGGGCCTCGGCCCCGGTGCTGGCCTCGACTACCTCGTATCCGAAGTCCACGAGGAGATCGAACGTCATCAATCGCACGAAAACGTCGTCCTCCACGAGGAGGATACGGGTGGCCGCTTTCTGGTGGGAAGCGGCCGGTGCCGTCACTGCCTGCTCCACACCGGATCGGTCAACCGCAGCATGAAGGCCGCGTGGGCCGCGAGTTCGTCTTCCGTGGGCAAAACCAGGCGCGGTGTCCGCGCCGGGTCTACGCGGTAATCGACCACTGGCCCGCTGCCGCGCCCGCTGGTCGCGAGCGCCAACCCACGTTGCCGCCCGCCTGTAAGTTCGACATACACCTCGGCCAACAGCCGGCAGTCCAGCAGCGCGTTGTGGCTGGTGCGTTCCGTAAGATCGATGCCGAAACGACGGCACAGCGCGTCCAGGCTGTTCGGCATTCCGGGGAAGCGCGCCTTGGCCAAGGCCAGGGTGTCCACCATGCGCGTGAGAGCCAAGGGCTGACGTTTCGCTCGCGACAGTTCGGCGTTGACGAAGCCGAAGTCGAACGGAGCGTTGTGCGCCACCAGGCGACCGTCGCCCATGAATTCGAGCATCTCCTCGGCGATTTCGTTGAACCGCGGCTTGCCGAGCAGCTTTTCCAGCGTGATGCCGTGGATGCGGGTCGTCTGTTCAGGAATGTCGCGGTCAGGATGGATCAGCGCGTGGAAGTGCCGCCCGGTCGGCAGGTCGTTGATCAATTCGAGGGCGGCGATCTCCAACACGCGGTCGCCCGACAAAGGATCGAGTCCGGTTGTCTCGGTGTCGAACAATACGGAACGGCTCATGCGGGCAAGGTCTCGATCAGCCGCCGCACTGCGCGCGAGGCTTGATTGCGGGATAATCCCGTCTGTATCACGAAATCGGCCCGCTTGCGCTTTTCCTGGTCCGGCATCTGCCGCGCGATCACTGCCGCGACGTCGGCCCGGCTCATGCGGCCCCGGCGAAGTACTCGGGCGATCTGAGTCGCGCGCGGCGCGGACACGACCACAACCCGATCAACGCGGCGCTCCCCGCGTGTCTCCAACAGCAGGGGGATGTCCAGCACCACACCACGCACGCGCGCACGTCGGGCAGCGGCGAGGAAGCGGCGTTCCTCGGCCTGGACCAGCGGATGGATGATTGCTTCGAGGCGCCGCAACGAGGCGGGATCGGCAAGCACCGTCGCACGCAGAGCTCCGCGGTCCAGTGTTGGCGGGTTGCCGCCGACGGTGCCGGGAAATGCGGCGGCGATGGGCGGAAGCGCGCGGCCCCCGGGCGATTGCAGCGCATGGACCGCCCGGTCCGCGTCGAATACCGGAAAACCCGCGCGGCGGAATATCTTGGCGGTGGTGGATTTCCCCATGCCGATCCCACCCGTCAATCCGATCACCAGCATGGCAGCTCCAAACCGTTATCGAACTGACACATGCTATCGGCTTCGTGCAAAGCTAGAAGTAGGGAGGCAATGTTCGACGTGTCAAATCCCACCGATCCGATCAACCCCGCCGCGTCCGTGCGCCTGGTCGGGGTCGGCCGCAGCTTCGGCACGACTGCCGCCTTGCGCGACGTGAGCTTCACCGTCGCCGCCGGCAGCTTCTGCGTGCTGCTCGGGCCGAGCGGCTGCGGCAAGACCACGTGCCTGCGGCTGGTCGCCGGCCTCGAACAGGCGACCACCGGACGGGTGGAAATCGGCGGATGCGATGTCACTCACCTACCGCCGGCGGCGCGTGGCATCGCCATGGTGTTCCAGTCCTACGCGCTGTTCCCGCATCTGACTGTGGCCGAGAACATCATGTTTGGGCTGCGGGCGCGCAGCGTCGCCAAGCCGGAGCGGCAAATTCGGCTGGATCGCGCCGTCGCCATCCTCGGTATCGCCCACCTTCTCGCGCGGCGCCCCTCGCAGCTATCGGGCGGGCAGCAGCAGCGGGTGGCACTGGGCCGGGCCATCGTGGCGGAAGCGCCGGTGTGCCTGATGGACGAACCGCTCTCGAACCTCGACGCGCAGTTGCGGGCCGACATGCGGCGCGAGATCCTCGAACTGCAACGCCGCCTAGGCATCACGATGCTCTACGTGACGCACGACCAGACCGAGGCCATGGGCATGGCCGATCAGGTGGTGCTGTTGCGCGACGGCCGCGTGGAGCAGGACGCGGCCCCAGCCGAGCTTTACGCCCGTCCCGCCACCGGTTTTGCCGCCGGCTTCATCGGCACGCCGCCGATGAACGTGTTCCCGGCGGAGGTGCTGCGCCCAGCGGCCGGCGCGCAACTCCTTGCCGGTATCCGTCCGGAATGCTTGCGCCTTGCCGCGATGGGCATCCCGGCGACCGTGACGCATGCCGAATACCTGGGCGCGGATACCGTGCTGACCTGCGTGGCCGCGTCCGGCGCGCGGCTACTGGCCAGGCTTCCCGGATTGGTCGCGGCGCGTCCAGGCGCACCGGTGCATCTCTCCGCTGACCCCCACGACATCCACTTCTTCGACGCCGGAACCGGCCGCCGCGTCGTGACTGTCCAGCAATCCCAGTTCACCGAGGTCTCATGACGACGTTACAACCGACCCGCCGCCACCTTCTCGCCGGAGCGGCAATTGGCCTCGCCATGCCGTCCGTCGCAGCCCATGCGCAGGCGGCAACGACCGTGGAGTTCTATTTCCCGGTGGCGGTCGGCGGTCCCGTGACGAAGATCATCGACGGCTACGCGGCGGATTTCATGAAGGCCAATCCGGACGTTGCCATCAAGCCGGTCTACTCCGGCGGTTATGTGGACACGCTGACCAAGGCGGTCACGGCAACCAAGGCCGGCAATGGCCCGCAAATGGCGCTGCTACTGGCGGTTGATGCGTATTCGCTGGTGGACGACGACCTGATCGTGCCGTTCGATACCGACGCGGCGGATAACAAGGCATGGCTCGCCAGCTTCTACCCGGCGTTCATGCGAAACGGGCAGATCGACGGCCACACCTGGGGCATTCCGTTCCAGCGCTCGACCATCGTTCTCTATTACAACAAGGACGCCTTTCGCGAGGCCGGGCTCGATCCGGAGAAGCCGCCCGCGACCTGGGCCGAGCACGCCGAGTTCGCGCGGAAGCTGACCAGCCGTGACGGCGACCGCGTCACACGCTGGGGCGTGCAGATCCCGGGAAGCGGCTTCACCTACTGGCTGTATCAGGGCCTTGTCGCGGAAGCGGGCGGCGAACTTGCCAACGCCAACGGCACCAAAGTCGATTTCACCGACCCCGCCTGCGTCGAGGCGCTGCAATACTGGATCGACCTTGACCGCGTGCAGCACGCGCACCCGCCGGGCATTGTGGAATGGGGCACGACGCCGCGCGACTTCCTGGAGGGAAAGGTCGCGATGATCTGGACCACCACGGGCAACCTCTCGAACATCAAGACCAACGCCAAATTTCCCTTTGGCGTGGCCATGCTGCCAGCACAGAAAAAGCGT
>JANXXW010000015.1 GCA_025350425.1 Rhodospirillales bacterium | reverse complement strand
GTTCTGCGCCTGGCCCGCCGTGAGGTCGAGGAAGCCCAGCACCAGGGCGCCGGCCAATCCCAGCATGGATGAGGAGAACGCGGTCCCCATGCCTTGCAACGGCCGCGCCAGACCGGATTTGAGTTGTTCGAACAAAGCGTTGATGTCGCCCGAGCCGACCGACATGCCGGTGATCACGTCGCCCACGGAATGCACCGTGAGCAGCAGGCCCCAGAACGTGCCGAGCAGGCCGAGGAAGATCAGCAGCCCGGTCATGTAGCGTGACAATTCGCGGCTTTCGTCCAGCCGGCTGGCGAGGCTGTCCAGCAGCGAGCGGGTGGCCACAGCCGAAAGCGTCATCCGCTCCTGCCCGTCCCGCGTCTTGCCGGCGCGACTCGCGAGCATGCTGGCCATCGGCGCCAGCAGGCGCGGGGGCGGGATCGCAGCGAGGCGGGCGCGGGCGCGCTGGAACGTCTCAAGCCATGTCACCTCGGGCGAGAGCCGCGACACCTGTCGGATATTCCAGAACACGCCGATCAGCAGCACCAGCACGATCAGGCTGTTGAGCAGCGGGTTAGCCCCGAACGCGGTCAGCAGCGCAGGCGACAGCAACGCGGTCACCAGCAGGACTGCCCCGAGGAACACGAGCATCCGGATCAGGTAGGTGGTTGGACGAGTCATCGGCGCGTGGGTCCCGTCGGGTTCGCTGGAGCAGGTGAGGCCGGTGGGGCGGGCGAGGCCGGTGGGGCGGGCGAGGCCGGGGAGACGGTTGACGCGGGTGGCGCGCTGGCCGGTGACGCGGCCGTGGCCGTGGCCGTGGCCGGAGCGGGCGTAACCGGAGCGGGCGTCGCTTCCGGAGCCGCGACGACGATATCCACCCGGTCAGCCGGCCCATCGGCGAAGGCTGGCGTGGTGGTGCCCAGCGCCTTCACATAGATCCGCACTGACGGGATCCCCTCCGCGATCAGAACGCTACGTACCGCCAAGGCCCGCGACAGCGACAGCCGGCGCGAGGTGGAGGCGTCTTCGGGTGTGCCCGCCGCGAACGCGCTGATGGTGAAGGTGGTGTTCGGCCCTGGCGGCGCGCTGTGCACGGTTGCGCGGATCGCCGCATCGGTAGCGGCGTTGAGGTCGGAACCGGTCTCGCCGAACGTGATCCGTTGCCCCCCCGCGATCACGGCGGCGACGCCCGGCGCGTTCGTCACGACCGGCACCGGCGAAGGCGGCGGCACGGGACGGACCGGCACGGCGATCGGTGGTGGCACCGCGGGAACCGCCGGCGGAGTCGGCGGCACCACGAGGGGCGGCTTGGGCAGCACCGGCTTCGAAGGCACCGGCTTGGCGGGCACTGGCTTGGTAGGCACGGGCTTGGTGGGCACTGGCTTGGCCAAGGCCTTCACCGGCGACTTACGTTCCGTGGGGGTCGCCGGACGGACAGAATTGCCGGATGGTGCCTCGCTCGCACGTGGCTGGAGTGGCTGGAGCGCGCGCGGATCGACGGTCGCCTGGGCCAATGCCTGGCCGCAGAACAGCGCTCCGCACGCGGCGGCAAGGAAGAATTTTGGTGGTGTTCGCATATTGAGGTGGACCCTAGCCGGGATCACCGCGAAAATCTCCCCTCTTACCTCTAAGCAATGATCAATACACGCACGGCCGATTTCAGGCACGGTCGCCCATCTGCTAGGTCCGCGAAATCAGCGCCATCGCGGGTAGCGCCAGATGGGCCAGCAGCTTCACGCCGGGCACGTCCGCCTCCGTGTAGTGCCCGGCCCGGTGCAGCAGGTTCAGCGTACCCAGTGTCTGCCCGCGCCACCGCACCGGCATGTTCAGCACGCTTTCGCATCCCAGTGACCAGATCAGCTCGTAGTCGTAGAATACCTCCCGTATATCCTCTCGCGTCCGCCCGATATACGGCTCCCCCCCATGCACGACCCTCTGCATCCACAGCGACGTGGTCACCGGCTTGCGCCCGCCGACCGGGTAGGGTCCGGGCATGTTGGAATAGAACCGCTCGCTCTCCTTCAGCGCCGGATGATGGATCAGAATAGTGAACAGGATATGACCGGGAGAGGCGGCCAGCGCCGCATCCAGCGCCCGGAAGGTCGTCTCGGGCTGCGCTATGTCCGCGTGGGCGGCCAGCACGCTGTCGATGTCGCTCATGTCGTCTCCAGTTTGAAAATAGGCATCTGTTCCGGCACCAGCCCTTGCGGGCGGAACGTGAGCACAACGATCAGCACGGTCCCGATCAAGGCTTCCCGCAACGCCGCCACCTGAACCGGCGCCAGCCCCGGCAGCACCCCGTCC
>JANXXW010000507.1 GCA_025350425.1 Rhodospirillales bacterium | reverse complement strand
CCAGCGTGCAGCAATCTATTGCCTCGCCGGAAACCACTAGCAATGGTGAAAATCTTACACTTAGTCCCTGTCTTATGTTGGCTTGTGGGTAAGCGTCCGCTGTTGACCGCAACCGTGCAACAAGGCCCTTCGAGCACAAACCCGAAGTCTCATCGCGTCAGAGTTTATCCGCAGCGGTGTTGGTATGGCGAGCCTCCATCGGCCACATTTGGGTCACACTCAATCCAGGCCGCGGAGTCCCTCCAGAGTCATAAACTTGGGGACTCGGTATAAAACGACCGTGACAACATGTTTCGGTGCCTAGACGCCGACACACGTCGCCAAGCGGTGGCTCGCGATAACGACGGTGATGATTGGCTGGAATGGTTACTTCTTACGCCGGCTGGCGTGGCCCCGTCATCTATCCGCTTGACCTGGTGGTGCGTGACTCCGACATCCGCCAAGCACGGTAGGTCACTTTTCAAACTGGACCCAATACCCCTACTTCACACCGTTTGCCGGCGATACCCGTAGGTTGTCGAGATCTGTAATGTTGCCATACCAGCCGGAAATCTCTTGGACCACGATTGTCCATCCATCAGGAATCCCATCGTTATCCCTGGCGGATGACGCCCCTCGGGAAAAACCGGGGATCGCCTGATTGCCGATGATCAAATGCATTGCGAAGGTTTTGCGTTGCCCGTCAGCGGGATCTGTGTATGTGTCTTGTGAATACTCCATATAGCTGGTCACCACCAGCTTCCCGTCCACCAGCACGTCGATAAGGTTGCTGCCATCGCCACGCCAGTTGCCGACCAAGTTATGGAAGTCACTGGACCAGTCAAACGGAGTTCTTTCGAAGGGAGGCGCGTACGACTCATCGTAGTAGCGCCAACCGTTCCCATTTGCCCAGTACACACCGTGCGGCTTTGTTTTCCACTTTGTTCCATAGATGTCGGGTGTGCCGAAATCGATCTGATACCCGGTCGGAACGCCGTTGCTGAAACGTGAGAAGTTATCGTTCCAGTCTATCTCGAAATTGGTGTTGTTCGGACTTACGCGATACAGCGCGTTCGGACCCTTAAATCCCCGATATGCGTCACTGCTCGGACCAGGCGAGATCTGCTGGCCGGACGCGAACCAGATTGGCGCCCAGGAGTGGTCGCCCTTCGGGCTGCGATAGCGCACCTTCAGCGTCATGCCGGGGCGCCACTCGAAAGGCAGCCGCACCATCGCGCCCCAAACGTGCCCAGGCCGGCAATCCGTGCGTGCGTGCGAACAGATGGCCCTTAGATGCATTCCATCCGGCGCGATCACATGTAGGTCATTCGGGTCGCCCACGCGATAGTGTCGCGCGACAGCGGCGAACGTATTGTTGTTCGCCTGTCCCGTATCGATCGGATTACCGATCGTTTCGTTGAGGTTGCCGGACATGTAATTGAGAAAGAACACGTCGCGGATGGATTGCGACGATGTCATGTTCGCATCATGTCGCTCGCTTCCCATCACGAGTGAGAATGCGTTCCGTGAACCCGCTGTCATGGCCAATCCGTCTCCGGGTGTGGCGCCTGCGATGATCGGTAGCGGCTTGGGCGGAGGATTATTGGGTGTGGTCAGGAAATCGGCGTCATTGTCATGCACGAACGCCGGCATGTTAGTCGCGACGGTAATTCCTTCGGTCACCGGCGTCTGTGGCACGATGCTGGGAAACTTTATCCGCAGTCGCGCCGACTCTGCATTGATCTGATCGATGGAAGGAGCCTGAGCAGCAATGCCGAGCCATGCGACGTCCATCGCACAACCATTCAGCAGCTCCATTGTCAAAACGCCATTCTGCCCGAAACCGCCACCGGCGAACTTCGTCGTCATCGCAGTCTGCACACCATTACGTAGCAGCCGGGCGTTCTGCCCGTCATAGGTGTAGTAGAGGATGTCCCAGCGATCCAGTGGTTCTCGGCTTTGCTCGATCGTGGTGCCGGGCCCGTCGTTTTGTCCTATCAAAATCGTACCGTCTGCCGTGGCGGAAAAATGCACGTGCGTTCCGTTGCGCGCATACAGCTTCATAATGTCGCAGGACGTTATAGCGCGGCGCCGCTCAACAAGCACCAGAGTGAACGGCTGACCTCGTCGTGCCACGAGCGGATCTGCAGCGTGAGGGTCGAGCGTAAGGCTATCCCATCCGCCTGGAGAAGCACCGGCCGGGTTGGCGATGACGGGTTTTCCATCAAGGGCGTTTTGGAGTAATTTGGATTGGCCGAAACCACGGCGTAGCAACGCGCCTGAGCCGTCAAGCCGCATAGCGACGATTCCATCTTGTCGATCAAGCTGGATGCCGGGTGCGACGCCGAGCGGATCGGTCGATGCCTGCAGCGCAGGGTCGATCTCGTAGAGCATGCCGGGCAGCAGTGAGTTACTGTTGGCTGGAGAAACCGCTGCCGCAGCCAGCAAGGCGGCTCCAAAGAAAGTGACCGTTGGTGCAGTCATGGTAACTCCTTCGGGCAAACGCCGATCGAACGCTCGGTAGACAGCTGTCGAATTCGCTGGTAGCCGGAATTATTGCTGCCAGCGTTTATATTTGATTGTTTTGGTCGATCATAATTATCGGGCGACGCGGGGTCCGGATTGCATAAAATTCCGCTTCAGCCACGCGCCGACATGCCGATAGTGGCGCTCGAACAACAAATATAGAAAAATTGCCACGACATGGGCGGCGAGTAACGCGATCGGGAAGGCGAAGCGTTCTACCGCCCCGCCGGCCGTCAGGCGAAGGATCAGGATCAGGACGGTATTGTGCACGAGATAAAGAGTGTAGCTGTATGATGCCAGTAGCATTGCAGCGCGCCGCGGCCACGCGGGCAAGCTCGGCATGTCGTCGAGTATCGAGATGCTTGCGAACACCAACAGCGTGAGGCAGAGAACTAGTCCGAAGTCTTGGAAGTTCCATCCGAATTTCATCCCACGCCCGAGCAGGCAGGCTGCCGCGACAGCGCCAACAACAAATCCGATATCGCGACGATGCGTGCTGTGGTGCCAGGCGCTTACCCAGACGTAGCCGCCGGTCGCACCGATCATCCACACGAGTGTCAATCCGTTTCCACCTCCTGCGACGGCGTTCCATACCACCACGGGCAAGGCGATGAGTCCGGCCAGCAGGCCGATGAAGCCAATCCGCTCACGGGCGATGAGGCCAAAAAAGGCGAGACCGAACACCACGTATGTCCAGAACTCGATCGGAATAGTCCAGAACGGTTCCGCAGCATTGTATGGTCGAATATAGAGGGTGTTGCCGATCAACCTTTGCGCGGCCTGAAAGATTGGATAGTCCTGCAACATCAAGAGATTGCCGACAAAGGCGGCTGGGCCGACCGATACGCCAGCTTGCGACCATGAGCCGAGATCCACCGAGGCGTTTACGACCGCGACGATGATGAGTATCGGCACGTAAGCGGTGAAGATACGGGCGATGCGGTCTATCATATAAGGCCCGAAATGGGGTTCAGAGCGCCGCAACCGAAGCAGACTCGATTGCATGATCAAGAAACCGGACAAGATAAAAAATAGACAGACGCCTAAAGAACCTGTATGTATAGAAATGTCCGTCTTGAATATTGCCGTTCCGTGGTCAAGCAAAACAAAGTTAGCAGCGATAGCACGGACCAAGTCAAGAAATGCGGTGGCATTTAGATTTAGTGCCGGCGTCTTTACCAAGTGATAATCGGAGGTCTTTGATAGGGCCGACATAACGCGCACCTGCAAACAAGAATTTTAATCGGTCGTCACATTCTCAGCCATCGAGATACGTTGCAAGCCAGCAATCGCACTTGTTATGGGTCGCGCGGGGAGAGCTGCGATGTCGCGAAGGTCAATTCAAAAATCGTTCTGCCCAGGGAATCTGGACATATGCTTCTGCATGTAACTTGACCGTTACGATATCTAATCGAGTAACGGACATTGTTAAATAAGCAGTCAATCTCAAAAACTTCGTCAAATCCAGATTTGAACTGATACCCCACTTATAACGCCAAATTAAATAGACAAATTTTCGTGATGATGAACAAATATCCGTGAGGAGCGCGGTGTGTATTGCCTGTCACAAGTGGTCGAGACTGATTACCATATCTCTATCGATTTGAATGACAGCTAAAAGTCGCGACCTAAGGAGCATTTCGCTCCGTATGCACAGAGGTATAGATCATGGCAATTGGCGACACTCTGAACCTGACCGGATACAAACTGACGTTTGACGACGAGTTCAATAGTTTCAGTTCTAATGGACCATCCA
>JANXXW010000525.1 GCA_025350425.1 Rhodospirillales bacterium | reverse complement strand
TGTTCCCGTCGCTGGCCGCACTGTAGTCAGTGCGGCCGGCTCCGGGCAAGGTCAGTTGGGGGCTGTTATTCCTGCAGGTGAGCTTCCAGAAACCACAGGTTCTTATCCAGCCCGCGCGACACCTCAGTGAAGATATCGGCGGTATCGGCGTCGCCGGCCTCGTCGACCTCGCTGATGTTGGCGCGGACCGCGTTCCCCGCCGCGCTGAAACGGTCGATTAGCGCCTTCAGGTGTTCTTCGACCAGATATATATCGGTGGGATAGGAGGCCAGCTTGCTCTCCTTGCTCACCACCTGGGTGGTGCCGAGCGCAGTGCCGCCGAGCTGAACCACGCGCTCTGCCATGGTGTCGACGAATTCGTCCACCTCGCCGCGAAAGCCGTCCAGCATCAGGTGAACGCCGATAAAGTTGCGGCCCTTCAGGTTCCAGTGTGCCTGCTTGACGATCAGCGCGAGGTCGATGCAATCGGCCACGCGGGCGTTCAACATCTGGATGGCGGCCGTCTTGGTGTTCGAATCCAGGTTGTTTTTGGTTGCGTGTATCTTGATCATGGGATTGTCCCGTGTTGATAACCGGGCGCGTGATGCGTCCGTTTCGTGTAACCCCCGGGATAACGCCACCGGGCCGCGAACGTTGCCCCCAGGAGACCTGCCATGAGCCAGTCCGAACCGACCCTGGAGGGCCGCACTGCCGTTGTCACCGGCTCCACCAGCGGGATTGGCCTGGCGATCGCCCGTGCCCTGGCCGTCGAGGGCGCCCACGTGATGTTGAACGGCTTCGGCGATCCGGCGGAGATCGAGCACCTCCGCGCCGGGCTTGCCCATATCCACGGTGCGCGCATCGGCCATTCCAGCGCCGACATGTCCAAACCGGCCGAAATCCTCGGGCTGGTCGAGCGCGCCGAGGACGAGTTGGGGGGCCTCGACATCCTGGTGAACAATGCCGGCATCCAGCACGTGTCGCCCATCGCGTCCTTCCCGCCGGAGATGTGGGAGCGCGTGATCGCCATCAACCTGTCCGCTCCGTTCTACGCGATCCAGGCCGCCATCCCGGCACTGCGCCGGAACGGCGCCGGGCGCATCATCAACATCGCCTCCGCCCACGGACTGGTCGCGAGTGCGGACAAGGCGGCGTATGTGGCTGCCAAGCACGGGCTGATCGGCCTGACCAAGACGGCCGCGATCGAGCTGGCGGCGGACGGAATTACCGTCAACGCGATCTGCCCTGGCTGGGTGCTGACGCCGCTGGTGCAGAGGCAACTCGACGCGCGGGCCGAACTGGAGGGTCGGCCGGTGGCCGATGTGACGCACGCTCTCCTGGCCGAGAAGCAGCCTTTGGCCCGGTTCTCGAGCCCAGAGTCGATCGCCGCCATGGCGGTGTTCTTGTGCGGGACGGCCGCTTCCACGATTACCGGTGCCGCGCTATCCATCGATGGCGGCTGGACCGCGCAATAGAACCCGAAAGGTCAAACGCCATGGGCACGATCCTTCTCATCATCCTCATCGTCCTGCTGCTCGGGGCAATGCCGACCTGGGGCTACAGTTCGGGCTGGGGATACTTTCCGTCCGGCGGCCTGGGGCTAATTTTGGTGATCGTTATCGTGCTTTTGCTGATGGGGCGGATTTAGCCGACAGGCATATGCGTCGTCGTTCGGGATCGAGACTGACGACCGACCCGCATGGTTCGATGTAACAACAATCGAATAGCCGGCGGGAATGGTATTTTAGCTGGATAGAGGCGTCTAAGTTAGGGAGAAACGTCAAGATGCCTCTATCCCAGGTGCAAATAATCCGCTCCCTCGCGGAGGCCCTTTCCTGGTTCGAAAAGGAACTAGCCTGGGGAGTCGACCCGGCCGAACTACGGCATCTCACGGGTCGGGTCGGTGAGTTATACGCGGCCATGATAACTCGGGGGCAAATGGCCCTGGCCGTGAACCAGCATGGCTACGACGTCGTGAGTGCCGATGGTGAGCATATATCAGTAAAGACGGTGACGTCCTCAACGCACGTGACCTTCCGTAAAAGTACGTTCGCCGGAGTGCATCGAGTGATGGTCCTACGCATCAACATCGATGAGGGGGACGCCTCGATTGAGGAGGTGTTTGACGGATCGGCAGCCGAACTCGTCAATAAATGTCGAGAAAGCGCGGATGGCTATCAGTTCATGCTGTCCCGGAAGACTGGAGAACTTAAGCGTCCTTTATCCGACATGAATATTTCCGCACAGGCTCACCGCGGCGATTCGACCATCAAGCAGTATGAGAATGGCACGATAGAGGTGCTGACGAATGGCATCCCTGAAGCAATGGCAAAGCCAGCGCTTCGAAATTTATGCACAGAACTCGGAATCAGTATAATTAACGGAAATGGTAATGCTAAGAACACCCGGACACTTGGTGCCGATGTTATTGCAAGCTTGAGCGAACTTGATAAAGAGTAAAGAATATTTGTTCTATGATCCTACAACACTACTATGAACTCAGTCAGAAATCGTTCCGCTCGGTGCCGGTTCGCTACATCCCCGGTTAACTAGGCGGAACGATGAGCTGGGTGAGTTGGACGAGGCGCTGTAACGGCGGCGACGGTAGGTGTGACGCTAGCGCTGTCGATTACATCCCGCGTGGCGGCGGTTGCCACATAATACCGGATTATCCTTGACACAGGACCTATTATAGGACATATTTCCTCTATGTCAGTCCCGTTTCCTACTTCCTCAGCCGCCGCTCGCTTCGCACAGATCATCGAGGCGCTGTGCCGGACGGTCCCGACTTTGATTGCGCGTGACAACTCCTTCGGGCCGCTGATTATCCTGATCTGCAACCGGCTACGGCTCATGGGGAGGCGGTTCGCCGCTATCGCCGCGCGAGCGGAGGCCGGTATGCTGGCCGCTCCGCGACGCGGCGTAGCCGAGCGTGCAGCCGGGCGTGCAGTAGCGACGCGGAGGCGGGGCCTGCTGCCGTGCGGCTACGCCTGGCTGGTCAGGCTGCACCTGCCGACCGCAGGTGCAGGGTCTCACCTCCAGCACCTCGTGCTGAACGATCCAGAGATGGTGGCGCTGCTCGCCGCTTCGCCGCAAGCGGGGCGGATCGTGCGCGCCATTTTTTGGATGGTGGCGGTTCGGCCCGTGCCGAAGGCGGCGCAGCTGGCCGCATCATCCCCGCGCATCCGTCTGGCGCGCGCCGTGCCTGTTCCGCCGGATGCTTCGCCGCTGGTACGTCGGTCGTTATCTCATCGGCCCTCGGCCAAGTGGCCTCGAGAGTGCAATGCGCGGCCAGTTCAGGCGCGGGCCAAACTCCGGGTTGGCACTGGGCCGGCTTGGCCGGATTGAGGACCGGGCATCCAGAACCGAATACCATTTCGGTCCTCATGCCTGATTTAAGAGGCGTTCGGTGTCTGCCGTAACCCTTGCCCTGATACCGTCGATCCGCAACAAA
>JANXXW010000469.1 GCA_025350425.1 Rhodospirillales bacterium | reverse complement strand
TCTTGATGTCGAGCACGGCGAGATCGACCGGGCGCGCGGTGATGCCCTGCAACGCGCTCTCGCCATCGGTGTAGGTGCGGACGGTGTAGCCTTCCTGCTCCAGCGTCATGGAAACGCTGGTGAGGATGTTGCGGTCGTCATCGACGAGCGCGATGGTCTGCTTCATGGGCGGCCTGCCTCCGGGTGTGCGCCCGACTGAATATGGGAGTCGATTATGGCGCAAACAGGATGATGACGGCCGCAATATCCTGACCAGTGTTTCCATGACGCTGGAACAGGAGGGCTATATCGTGCGGACCTACACCGACGGCGAGTCCGCGCTGCAAGGCATTATCGCGCGCCCGGTGGACTTGGCCGTGCTCGACATCAAGATGCCGCGTATGGACGGGATGGAGCTTTTGCAGCGGCTGCGCCAGCGCACCAGCCTGCCGGTGATCTTCCTCACTTCCAAGGACGAGGAGGTGGATGAGTTGATGGGGCTGCGGCTGGGCGCGGACGACTACATCACCAAGCCGTTCAGCCAGCGCCTGCTGATCGAACGCATCCGGGCCTTGCTGCGCCGCAACGAGGCCGGCCGCGCCGAGGGATCGGGCACCCCGGCCGGCGGAATCATGGCACGCGGGGAACTGGTGCTGGACGAAACCAAGCATCAATGCACTTGGCGCGGCACCGACATCCAACTGACGGTGACGGAATTCCTGCTGGTGAAAACGCTGGCGACACGGCCGGGGATGGTGAAAAGTCGGGACCAGCTGATCGATGCTGCGTATGGTGAGAACATCTACGTGGACGACCGTACAATCGACAGCCACATCAAGCGCGTTCGCAAGAAGTTCCGCGTAGCCGAGGACAGCTTCAACCAGATCGAGACGCTTTACGGCATCGGCTATCGTTACAAGGAGGCCTGACCCGGCACCCCATGCCCGACATCGGCATCGCGTTACCTTCGGCACTGAAACCACCGTCGGATAAGTTCGCGCGGCAGCGCTGGCTGTCACCGCTGCTGGTGCGGGTGCTGCTGGTCAACCTCGTGCCGCTGGCGCTGCTGCTGGCGGCGTTAATGTATCTCGACGGATTCCAGAACGGGCTGCTGCAGGCCGAGGTCAGCACGTTGCGCGAGCAGGCCCGGATCTATGCCGGTGCCTTGTCCGAAAGCGCTGTGTCGGACGAGGACCCCGAGCACCCCAAGCTGATCGCCGAGCGCGCCCGCCCGCTGCTGCGCCGCCTTACAGAGCCCTTGCCCAACGCCCAGGCGAAACTGTTTGCACCCGATGGGCAGGTGGTGGCCGACAGCCGGGTGCGGGAAGGCGCGGCCGGCGCCGTGATCAGCGAGCCGTTACCACCGGTGGAGGATCGTGGCGCCGTCCTCGGCGTCATCGGCCGCATCTATGACGGCATATTGTCGGTGCTGCCCCACGCGCCGCAGGAGCCGAGCCTGAACATCGAGCCTTCTGCCGCCGCCGGTCCGGACTGGCAGCCGGACGTGAAGGAGGAAGTACGGCTCACCGGGTCCAACCAGAGCCACGAGATACCACCCTATATCCGCCGCATCGCCGACAACCGGTTGTTGGTGACCGTGGCCGAGCCCGTGGCGCGCAACCGCCACACAGTCGGCATCGTGCAGCTTACACGCGATGCGCGGGAAGTGGATGACAGCATCCAGGCGGTACGTATCTCCATCCTCGGCCTGTTCGGGTTGGCGCTGTGCCTGACAGTGCTGCTGTCCTGGTACATGTCGCTGACCATCGCGCGGCCGATCCTGCGCCTCGCCCGCGCGGCCGAACGCATGCGCGAGGGGCAAGGCCGCTCCGGCACCGTGCCCGCCAACCTACTGGCGCGCAATGACGAGATCGGCGAACTCGCGGGCGCGCTATCTGAGTCCGCTCGCGCCCTATGGGGCCGCATGGACGCAATCGAACGATTTGCCGCCGATGTCGCGCACGAGATCAAGAACCCTCTCTCCTCGATCCACAGCGCGATCGAGACGCTGCGCCGGATCGAGGACCCCGTGAAGCAACGCCGCCTGACCGCGATCATCGCGGAGGATGTGGGCCGCCTCGACCGCCTCATCAGCGACATCAGCGACGCTTCCCGCGTGGACGCCGAATTGTCGCGCGCGGCGGTGGAGCCGATCGACGTGGCGCCAATCCTGGCCCTGCTGGTCGAAATCAACGAGACCACCAAGGACGACGAGGACCCCGGCATCGATTTGGCACCGTGCGAGGGCAATACCGTCGTGCTGGCCGTGGAGGGCCGGCTAGTGCAGGTACTCCGCAACCTGATCGCCAACGCGCAAAGCTTCAGTCCCGTAGGTGGACGGATCGGGCTGCGCGCGCGCGAGACGGGCGCGGTGGTGGAGATCAGCGTGGAGGATCAGGGCCTGGGGATTCCCGAGGGCCGGCTGGAGAACATCTTCGACCGCTTCTATTCAGAGCGGCCCCAGGGAGAGCGGTTCGGCCAGCATTCCGGCCTGGGCCTCTCCATAAGCAGGCAGATCGTGGAGGCGCTGAAAGGCCGTATCAGCGCGGAGAACCGGCGCGACGAAGCCGGCCATGTCATTGGCGCGCGGTTCGTGGTGCGGTTGCCGAAGGCGTAGCGGCCAACGACGCGGCTGTTACAAGGCGGCCTGGACCACGCGCCGCGCGTGGTCGATCGCGGCGACGAAGCGATTGATACCCCGCATCAGTTCGACCTGTGCGACGTGCCGCATGTGGTCGTCCACGAAATCGGGCAACTCGGCAGCGACCGCAAGCGTCGGCAAGGGCGGCACAGTGTAGGCGGGGTCGTGCCGGAAACGCGGCTCGCGCGTGTAGTTAATCGGGACCAGGATGCGCGACAGCTGTAGCAGGGCGGCGTTGCGCTTCACCGTGTCGGCATGCGTGAGTTCCGCGAGGCTGGCCTTGAGCACCTCGGTCGCGGCGACGCAGCCGGTAAGGTTGGCGAGACCCTGGGACGCCGCTTGGTACGTCGCAATGGTGGCCAGGAACTCATCGCATGTGGCAATCCAGTCGAACGGCAGGATTTCCGCGTTGGCGACACGCAGCGTGGACAGCATGTAGATCTTCATGTCGGTGAGCAGGATATCGCGGTCGGCGACCTCCAGCGTGTCGTTCTCCGTGTGCCAGGCGATGTTCGCGCCACAGCCGGACACGTCGTAGTAGTGTTTCTCGTGCCGTAGCGTGTCGGGCATCGTCGAACTGAGCATGAAGAAGCTCGGCAGACCGATGTTGTTGAAGCTGTAATCCCCGGCCTGCGGCGGACGCAGCGTCTTCACGTCGGCGTCCGGTACAATATCGCGGATAGCATCGGTGGCGATGTGGGCGCTCTCGCTGAACGCGCGCGTGTCGTGGTAGCTGGTTGCCCAACGGCAGCCCGGACTGTCGCAGTCGATTTGCGCCACGCAGTTGCGATCGAGATCGAGAGCGAACTCGTCGGCGAACCAGGTGGAGCCGGCGTAGCGGCCCGTGGAATGACCCGGCCACCACGCGAT